>NZ_CAXTAZ010000010.1:0-112128 GCF_964242715.1 uncultured Enterovirga sp. | reverse complement strand
CCCGTCTCCCCTTCGAGCGCGGCCACGATGTTCGTGACGACGTCGTTCGGATGCGGCTCGACCGAGATCGTGATCGGCCGCTCCTCCGGGCCGGGAGGTTCGAGCGTGGCGAACTGGCTCTCGAGCAGGCCCGGCGGCATGAAGTGACCCGACCGCATGGCAAGCCGCGTTCCGATCAACTCGCGGTCGCCGTCGAGGTAGACGATGCGGACCTCGTCCGGATGGGATCCGACGAGGACGGCGCGATACTCTCGCTTCAGGGCCGAGCAGGCGACGACGCCGTGGCGACCCGCATGTCGGGTGGAATCGATCCAGGTCTTGATCGCCTGCAGCCAGGGCCAGCGATCGGCGTCGGTCAGCGGCGTCCCGGCCGCCATCTTGGCCACGTTTTCGGGCGGGTGGAACCAGTCGGCATCCTCGAAGGTCCATTCGAGGCGGCGGGCGAGGAGGGACGCGATGGTCGTCTTGCCGGAGCCCGAGACACCCATCACGATCAGCACGGCGGGGCAGGGCGCTTTGCCGGCCGGTTCGTTCGCCATCAGAGCGGCCTCCAGGACCGCCCGTCCCGGGCGAGAAGCTCGTCCGCTTCCTTCGGTCCGGCACTTCCGGCCGGGTAGCGGGCCATCGGCGCGGCGAGCGCCGCCCACGCATCGAGCACGGGTTGCACCACCTGCCATCCCCCTTCGATATTGTCCGCGCGCTGGTAGAGCGTCGCGTCGCCCACCATGGCGTCGTAGATCAGCGTCTCGTAGCCGGTCGACGGGTCGACCTTGAAATAGTCGCGGTATTTGAACCCCATCGTGACCTGGTCGAGCGCGACCTTGGGCCCTGGGATCTTGGCCCCGAATTGCAGGCTGATGCCTTCGTCCGGCTGAATCTGCAGCACGAGCCAGTTCGGGACCTGCTCGTCCATCCCGGTCTCCCGGAAGAGTGCGAGCGGCGCCTGTTTGAACTGGATCGCGATCTCGGTGTCGCGCCGCGTCATCGACTTGCCGGTCCGCAGGTAGAAGGGGACGCCCGCCCAGCGCCAATTGTCGATGACGAGTTTTAGCGCGACATAGGTTTCCGTCGTCGAGCGCGGGTCGACATTCGCCTCGGCGCGGTAATCCCGCACGGTCTTCCCGCCCACTGAGCCCGCGGTGTATTGCGCCCGCACCGCGTCCCGCACGGCCGCCTTCTCGTCGAGCGGCCGGACGGATGCCAACACCTCCTCCTTCTTGTCGCGCACCGCGTCGGCCGCGAAGGAGATGGGCGGGTCCATGGCGATGAGCGTGAAGAGCTGGAACAGGTGGTTCGGCACCATGTCCCGCATGGCGCCGGTCGCGTCGTAGAAGACGCCGCGACCCTCGACGCCGACGGCCTCCGCCACCGTGATCTGGACATGGTCGATCCGGTCGCGATGCCACATCGGCTCGAAGAAGCCGTTGCCGAACCGGAAGGCCATGATGTTCTGGACCGTCTCCTTGCCGAGGAAATGGTCAATGCGAAACACCTGCTTCTCGCTGAGCACGCCGAGGACATCGCGGTTCAGCGCCCGGGCCGAGTCGAGATCGTGCCCGAAGGGCTTCTCGATGATGACGCGCCGGAAGGCGCCGTCCTCCTCCCGGGCGAGCCCCGCCTCGCCGATCAGCTTGACGATCGGCCCGAACAGGCTCGCGGCGACCGCGAGGTAGAAGAGGGCGCTGCCGCCGCCCGCCCCGTTCGCCGCGACCCGACGCCCGATCTCGGCATAGGTCTCGACGTCCGCGACATCGCCCCGAACATAGTCGAGCCGGACGACGACCCGGTCCCAGGCCTCCGTGTCGAGCCCCTTCTCGGCCAGTTCGCCGCCCTTGTCGGCGACGAAGCCCCGCATCGCCTCGGTGAGATCGGCCCGCATCGCGTCGGGCGTGATCTCGCTCCGTCCGACGCCGATGATCGCGAAGCCCTCCGGCAGGAGGGACCAGCGCGACAGGTTGTAGAAAGCCGGCATCAGGAGGCGCCGGGTCAGGTCGCCGGTCGCCCCGAAGATGACGAGGGTGCAGGGCGGGGCAGGCTTCGCCATCCGGGCCGAGGCCCGGGGTCTCGCGGACACAGCTTCGGGGCTCACGAGGCCTTCGGCTCCTGGTGGCCACCAAAACCCTTTCGCATGGCGGACAGCACCTTGTCGGCGAAGCTCGCCTCCTCGCGGGACCGGAAGCGCGCGTAGAGCGCGGCCGAGAGCACATGGGCCGGGACCGCTTCCTCGATCGCCGCGTTGATGGTCCAGCGGCCCTCGCCGGAATCCTGGACGAAGCCGCTGAAGCTCTCGAGCTTCTCGTCGGAGGCGAGCGCCGAGGCGGTGAGGTCGAGGAGCCAGGACGACACGACGCTGCCCCGGCGCCACACCTCGGCGATGTCCGGCAGGTTCAGGTCGAAGCGGTTCTCGGCCGGAAGCTCGGCCGAATTCGCGCCCCGGAGGATGTCGAAGCCTTCCGCGAAGGCCTGCATCATCCCGTATTCGATGCCGTTGTGGATCATCTTGACAAAATGGCCGGATCCGCTCGGCCCGGCATGAAGATAGCCCTGTTCGGGCCGGGGGTCGCGGCCGTCGCGGCCGGGCGTGCGCTCGACCTCGCCGATCCCGGGCGCCATCGTCCGGAAGATTGGATCGAGCCGCTCGACCGCCTCGCGGTCGCCGCCGATCATCATGCAATAGCCGCGCTCAAGCCCCCAAACCCCGCCTGAGGTGCCGACATCGACATAGTGGATGCCCTTCTCCCGCAGGATGGCGGCGCGCCGGATGTCGTCCTTGTAGAAGGAATTGCCGCCGTCGATGATCGTGTCGCCCGCGCTCATCAGCGCGGCGAGGCGGTTCACCGCCTCTTCCGTCGGATCACCCGCCGGCAGCATCACCCAGGCGGTGCGGGGCAGTTCGAGCTTCGACACGAAATCCTCGAGCCCGTCGCTCCGCGCCGCACCCTCGCGACCGAGCGCGGCCACCGCGTCTGCGCTCCGATCATAGACGACGGCCGAATGGCCGCCCTGCAACAATCGCCGCACGATGTTGCCGCCCATCCGGCCGAGGCCGATCATCCCAATCTGCATGTGGTCATCCTCGTTCCACTACGGTCGTCCTGAGGAGGCCGGCGCAGCCGGCCGTCTCGAAAGACGCACAACCCTCTCGCGTGCTTCGAGACGCGGGCTTCGCCCGCTCCTCAGCATGACGCCGGCTGGTGGTGTAAAGGCCTGCTAAGCCAGCGCCTTGAGCAGGGCCGCCTCGACGGCCTGCAAGCCGCCGGCCATCTCGCTGCCCGTGAGATGGACCCGCAGGGTGCGCCGGCCGCGTTCGGCCAGGACCTCGAAATCGCCGCGTGCCTGCGCGGCCTCGACCGTCCCGAAGGTGAAGCTGCGGCCAGGGATATCGAGATCGGTGGGCGGCTTGCCGGTGATCTGCAGGAACACGCCCGAATTCGGCCCGCCCTTGTAGGCCTGACCCGTCGAGTGGAGGAAACGAGGCCCGAAGCCGACGCAGGTCGCGACCTTCTTCACGTCGCGGAGCGCGACCCGCATGCGGGTGAGTCGCTCGATGTGGTTCTTGTCGCGGGACAGGTAGGCCAACAACGCCACGTAGTCGCCCGGCCCGGCGCGGTCGATATGCGCCCGCAGCCAGCCGGCGAGGTCAGTCGCGCCCGCTCGCTTCAGGGCCTCGGCATTCTTCGGGTCGGTGTAGAGTTCGATCCCCTCGCCGGACCAGAGCGGCGTCTCGGCCGGCAGGCTGCCGCTCTGCTCGACGGCGTCGGTGAGCTCGCGCGTCTTGATCTTGCTCGCCTCGACATCGGGCTGGTCGAAGGGATTGATGCCGATCACCGAGCCCGCGACCGCGGTCGCGAATTCGAAGCGGACGAATTCCTGGACGAGGTCTTCCGGCTTCGAGAGGTCGATCCGGACGATCGGATGGCCGGCCGTCTCCAGGGCCGCGATCGCGGCATCCTGGCCGGCATCGGCCTGTCCGTCGAGGCGGAGCTGGATGAAGAGGCGGTCGGTCCCGTAGACCTCCGGCGGGCCGAGCGGCTCGCTGTCGATCGGGATCAGGCCCTGGCCGTTCTTGCCGGTCGATTCCGCGATCAGCTGTTCGGCCCAGGCGCCGAAATCTCGGAGCGGCCCAGGCGCCACGATCGTGACCTTGTCGCGCCCGGCCTTGGCGGCAGCGCCCATGGCAAGGCCGAGCTGCACGCCCGGATTGGCCTCGGGCGGCACGTCGGGTCCGCAAGACCGCACCATCGCCTGCGCGCTCCGGATCAGCCCGCCGACATCGAGGCCCATCACGGCTGCCGGCACGAGGCCGAAGGCCGACAGGACCGAGTAGCGGCCGCCGATCGAGGGCTCGCCGTAGAAGATGTGCCGGAAGCCGTCGCGCTGGGCGGCCTTCTCCATCGCCGAGCCGGGATCGGAGACGGCGAGGAAATGCGAGCCGGCCTCCTCGGCCCCGACCGCCTCCTTCATCCGGGCGAGGAAGAAGTCCCGGAACACGTTGGGCTCGAGCGTCGAGCCGGATTTCGAGGAGACGATCAGGATCGTGCGGGCGAGGTCGACCGCCTCCGCCGTCGCCCGCACCTGGGCCGGGTCGGTGGAATCCAGGATGCGGAGTTTCGGGAAACCCGGCTGCGAGCCGAAGGTCTCGGCCAGAACCTCGGGACCGAGGCTCGACCCGCCCATCCCGAGGAGCAGCGCGTCGGTGAAGCCGCCGGCCCGGACCTCGTCCGCCAAGGCCCGGTAAGCGCCGAGTTCACCCTCCTGGCGGTCGAGGACGTCGAGCCAGCCGAGCCACCTGTCCTCGTCGGTGCTGGTCCAGACGGTCTTGTCGCGCTTCCAGAGGCGCCGGACGGTGCCGTCCGCCCGCCAGCTTTCGGCAAGCCCGGCCACCTCCTCGTCGATCGCCTTGCCGAGAGCCGGCGCCTGTCGGTTCAGGGCACTGCCGATCACCTTCAGGCGCTTCCCGGCCACCGCGCCCAGCAGCTTGTCGGCGGCGTCCTTGAACAGGGTGACGCCCTCCTCGACCAGGGTCTTCGTGATCTCCTCGAGCGAGATCCCGGATTGCGCCAGGCGTTCCAGCACGCGCTCGGCCTCCCCGACATTCTCCTCGAGCGAGGCGCGGGCCACGCCGTGGTCCCGGAAGGCGTCGAGCGTCGCGGGCGGCACCGTGTTGACGGTGTTCGGCCCGATCAGCTCCTCGATATAGAGGGTGTCGCGATAGGCCTTGTTCTTGGTGCCGGTCGAGGCCCAGAGCAGCCGCTGCTCGCGCGCGCCCTTGGCTTTGAGCGCATCGAAACGGCCGTTCCCGAACAGGCGCTTGTAGCGGCGGTAGGCGAGCTTCGCATTCGCGATCGCGACCTTGCCCTTCAAGGCTTCGAGCGCGGCCTTCTCGTCCGGGTCGTTCGCGGCCGCGATCTTGGCGTCGAGCGCCTTCTCGATAGCGCTGTCGATCCGGCTCACGAAGAAGCTCGCGACGCTCGCGACGCGGCCCACATCGCCGCCGTTCTTCGCGAGCGCCTCTAGCCCGTCGAGATAAGCGTTCGCCACGTCCTCGTAGACGTCCTGCGAGAAGAGCAGCGTCACGTTGATGTTGATGCCCTCGCCGATGAGCGTGCGGATCGCCGGCACGCCCTCGCGGGTCGCCGGGACCTTCACCATCAGGTTCTCGCGTCCGACCTGTTTCCAGAGCCGGCGCCCCTCGGTCAGCGTCTCCTCTGTGTCGAGCGCGAGATAGGGCGAGACCTCGAGGCTGACATAGCCGTCCTCGCCGCCCGTCGCGTCGTAGACCGGGCGGAGCACGTCGGCCGCGGCCTGGATATCGGTGATGGCGAGGTCCTCGTAGAGGTCGATCACGGCCTTGCCGGGCTCGCGCTCCGCCGCCTTCAGCGACTCGTCGTATTCGTCGGAATGGCCGATCGCCTTCTCGAAGATCGACGGGTTCGAGGTCACGCCCCGGAGGTCGTCCTCCTCGACCATCCGTCTCAGGTGGCCGTCCCGCACGAAGCCGCGGGCGACGAAGTCGAGCCAGATCGCCTGGCCATGCTCGGCGAACAGGGTTTTCAGGGGGTTCATGAGGACATCCCGCTTGCCATCCGGCGCTCTTCTGCGCCTTCCCGCTCCCTCAGCCAACAGGCCCGGGCGAGGTGCAACGCCCCATCCGGCGAGATGTTCTGAGCGTGCTCACGCCGCCCTGAGCCGGGTCTCGGCAGCCCGGACGCGCGGCATCACCTCCTCCATCATGAGCCGCATGGAGCGCTGCACGAGAGGCTCGGGCAGAAGCCCGAAATTCTGCAGCGTCAGAACGTGGCCGAGGCCCATCTTCCGGAGCCGCATCACCTTCGCGGCGACCGTCTCGACCGAGCCGAAGAGCGACAGCCCGCTCCGGATGATGTCGTCGTAGACGGCGCTCTTCGCGTAGAGCCGGGTCGCGACGTAGAGGTTGAAACTGTCCTCGGCTTCGCGCCTCGCCTCGTCGTCGGTCTCGGCGACATGGGTGTGGAGCGTGATCGCGGCGGATTCGGCATGGTCGGTGAAGCCGGCTTCCTCGCGCCCGCGCCGGAACTCGGCCAGGAGCTCGCCGATCTCGTCGAAATGGTCGACCGAGGCGTAGGGCACGAACAGCATGCGGCGGCCCCGCCGGCCGACATGGTAGGCGGCCTCGCGCCGGAGGATCGCGACATAGATCGGCACCTCCTGCTGGATCGGCCGGACGTTGATCGCGACGTCGTCGAGCGTCGTGAACCGTCCTGCCCGGGTGATGCGCTCGCCGGCCAGCAGGCGTTCCACGATCTCGAGGTTCTCGTCGAACCGGTCGCGCTTCTCCGCCGGCTCGACCCCAAAACCTTCGAATTCGTGCTTGAGATACCCCGACCCGACCCCGAGCGTGAGGCGGCCATTCGAGAGCACGTCCACCATGGCGTAGCTCTCGGCGACGGTCAGGGGATTGTGAAAGGTCAGGATTGAGATCGCCGTGCCGAGCCGGAGCCGAGTCGTGCGCTGGGCGAGGCTCGCCAGGAAGACGGACGGGTTCGGGACGGCCCCGTATTCGTGGAAATGGTGTTCGGCCACGAAGAAGGTGTCGTAGCCGAGCTCGTCCGCCAGCACGCCCTGGCGCAGGACCTCGTCATAAAGCTGCGGCAGCGTGCGCTCGCGGCTCGGGTGATGGTCCTGGACGGAGAAGATCGAGACTTTCACCTGGGGCTCCGGGCGATGCGGATGGACAGCCGCGCCCGTCTCAACGCGGGCGGGCCGGCGCTGCCACGGCAGCGTCCGGCTGCGAATGCCGGGCGAGCGCTGCCGCGACGAAGCCCGACGCCTTGGCCTCCTCGACGAACTCCGCGAGGTAGCGGGACGCGAGCGCGCGGCCTCTCGGAGACCCCATGGCCTGTTCGATGATCATGAAGCGGCCCGGGATCATCCGATAGCCGGGCGTCTCGCGAACGAAGCGTTCGAGCGGCTGCCTCACATTCGCGGCCACCTCGAGCTTGTCGACGGTAAAAAGTCGGAGAGATTCCGGCGAGGTCGGCGCCCGGACGAGCGTCGCGCGCCGGATCGTGCGGCTGAGATAAAGGTCGTAGGCGCTGCCCCGTCCGACCGCGATCCGGATGCCCTCCCGGTCGATGTCCGCAACCTCGCGCAGGTCGGACGCCACTGGCACGGCATAGGCGCCCTCGATCACGACATAGGGCGGGGTGAAGTCGATCTGGTCGGCGCGTTTCGGGTCGATGGCCAGGAAGGCCACGTCCCACACGTTTCCGCCTGCCGCCTCCGTCACGGTCCCGGCCGCATCGAAGGGGATGAGGTCGAGCGGCAGCCCGAGGCGGCGCGCGAGCTCACGGGCAAGGTCGACCGAGACCCCAGACGGCTCGCCCGCGCTCCGGACGGCCAGGACCGGGTTGCCGAGATTGATGGCCGCCCGGAGGCGGCCGGTCGGCGCGATGTCCCGGAGAAGAGCCGGGTCGACCGCCTGGGCCGAGGCCACGGACGCGAGGGCCAAGAGCCCCGCGGCGAAGGCCAGGAACCTCATCCTCAGACAACCGGGCTCCAGGGCACCGGGATTTCGCGGTAGCCATTGCCGCTTTTCTCGACATGGGCGAGGGCGGGGAATGGGTAGTGAAAGCCCTGCACCTTCATCCGCTCGGCCGACAGCATGTCGTAGACCCGCCGGCGGGTCGCCTCGGCCATGACCGGGTCCTGGTCGAAACTGAGATGCCAGCCGGGATTGCGGGCGAAGAGGACCGGGACGTTGGTGACGTCGGATTGCACGAAGACCTTCGCGCCGCCGGACGCGATCACATAAGAGGTGTGACCCGGAGAATGGCCCGGCGTCCCGACCGCCGTGATCCCGGGCACGACCTCCCGGTCCCATTCGTACGGCGTCACCTTGCGGCCGAGCGCGTCGAAGACGCGGCGATTGTTCCTGAACAATCCCTCCATCCGGCCCTTCGAGGCGCGGCTCATCTCGCCGTCGTCCATCCAGAAGGCCCATTCCGCGCGGGGAACCAGGATCTCGGCATTCGGGAAGGCTGGCTTGCCGTCCGCCGTCAGGAGGCCGTTCACGTGGTCGCCGTGAAAATGCGAGATGACCACCGTGTCCACATCCGCCTGTTTCAGGCCGGAGGCCTGGAGATTGCGGTGGAACTGGCCGCCGGCTCCTTTGGAGGCGGCGAAATTCGCCTCGCCCGTGCCGGTGTCGAAGACGACGAGGCGCGAGCCCGTGTTGACGACGATCGGCGAGTACGGGACCGAGATCTTCTCGCCGTCGAGATAGGCCGCGGCGAGCGCGGCGCCGACCTCGTTCCTCGGCACGTTCGTCACGAAGCCTTCGGGGATCGGATAGGTGTTCACGCCGTCGGTGACAACGGTCACCTGGAACTCGCCGACCCGGTAGCGATAGAAGCCCGAGGCCTGCTCGTTTGCGGCAGGCGGCGCGGCGGCCGCCGCCTGGCCGGAATGGAGCGTGGCGCCGAGGGCCGATGCGGATGTGCCTGCCATGATGCCTCTCCGGGTCATCTTACTCATGCCGACCTCCCGCTCATCGTTCGGCCGAACATGCCCGGACCGCGCTGCCTTGCCAAGCCGGCGACGTTCGGCCCGCCGGCGGCGATTGCGCATGTGCGGGCGCCGAGGCGTCCAGCGACGGATGTTCCGCCTCCGGCGGGCGCCCCTTTGCGATTCCGGCCATCTGCCCTATATTCATCGGGTCGGGGCAACCCGGCTATGATCGTAGAGGCAGAGTGGAATAGGCGTTTAGGACGCGGGTTCAATTCCCGCCGTCTCCACCATGAGCCCGTTGCCCGCTTGTGGGAGACTGGGCGGGCTTTTGATGGGGACGACTTGGGTTCGACTAGGCGTAATAAAGGCTAGGCTGCGATTAGGCTGAGCTACGGCCTTAACAGTGCAAAACCACAAATGCCAACGACAACGTTGACATGGGTGCGGTTCGCCTCGCGGCGTAACCATCCGGGGCTCGGGAAAGCCTAGCAACAGAAACGGCACCTTCGGGTGCCGTTCCCATTTGGGCTCCCTTGCGACCATGCTGGCGCCATCGTGATGCGGCATCGCCGCAATCCGCCGAACCCTCACTCCCTCCGCGAATTGCCGTCGCCAAAGCCCTCGCCAGGACATCATGCTCCGCCGCCTCGAGACCCTCGTCGACCCGTTCGCGCCCTTCACGGAATCCGCGATGCCACCGAACACGGTGCCGCGCTTCACCTGGGCCTATCTCCGGCCGATCCGCTGGTGGCTCCTCCTCCTCTTCGCGGCCTCGGTCGCCGTGGGCGTGCTCGAATCGAGCCTCTACCTTCTGATCGGCTGGTTCGTGGACATGCTGGCCCGATCGCAGCCGGCGACGCTCTGGGCCGAGCAGGGCACCGCCCTGATCGCGGTCGCGCTCCTGATCGTCGTGTTGAGGCCGCTCTTCCACACGGCGCACGAGGCGGTCTCGAACCAGATCATCGTGCCGCAATCGACGACGATGATCCGCTGGCGGACGCACGTCTATACGCTCGGCCACGCGCTCGGTTACTTCCAGGCCGACTTTGCCGGCCGGCTCGCGAACCGCATCACCCAGGTCGGGCCCGCGATCCGCGAACTCGCCGTCACGGTCCTCGACACGCTGACCTATGTCGGGATCTTCGCGATCGCGGCGCTCGCGCTGTTCGGCTCGATCTCGCTCTGGCTCGCGCTGCCGATGGCCCTCTGGATGGCCGGGTATATCGGGCTGATGTGGTATTTCGTGCCGCGCGCGCAGAAGCGCTCGCTCGCGAATGCCGACGCCCGTTCGGTCATGGTCGGCCGCGTGGTCGACAGCTACACGAACATCCTGACGGTCAAGCTCTTCGCGCGCGCCGACGACGAGCGCTCCTCGGTCCGGGACGCGCTCGGGCGCTGGATGGGCACCTTTCTCGACCTGATGCGGCTCATCACGGGCGTGACCGCGCTCCTGTCGGTGATGAACAGCCTCCTCCTGTTCGCGGTCGCGGCGCTCTCCCTTTGGCTCTGGTCGCGCGGGCAGATGACCAGCGGCGACGTCGCGGCCGGCCTCGCGCTCGTGATGCGCATCCTGGCGATGTCAGGCTGGGTGATGCAGACCGTGCGGGGCGTCTTCGAGAATGTGGGGGTGATCCAGGAATCGATGTCCACCATCGCGCGGCCGCACGCGATCGTGGACCGGGAGGGCGCACGCGAACTCGCCGTGCCGCGCGGCGAGATCCGTTTCGAGGATGTCACGTTCCATTACGGTCGGGAGGATGGCATCCTCGACCGCTTATCGATCGCGATCCGGCCGGGCGAGAAGGTCGGGCTCGTGGGGCCGAGCGGGGCCGGCAAGACGACGATCACCTCGCTCCTCCTCCGGCTGCACGATCTCGAGGGCGGCCGCATCCTGATCGACGGCCAGGACGTCTCGGCCGTTACCCAGGACTCACTGCGCCGGCAGATCGGCGTCGTGACCCAGGACACCTCGCTCCTGCACCGTTCGATCCGGGACAACATCGCCTATGGCCGGCCGGGAGCGACCCAGGAGGAGGTGGAGCGCGCCGCCCGGCTCGCCCACGCCGACGGCTTCATCGCGACGCTCGAGGACAACTGGGGCCGGCGCGGCTACGACGCCCATGTCGGCGAGCGCGGCGTCAAGCTGTCCGGCGGGCAGCGGCAGCGGATCGCGATCGCAAGGGTGATCCTGAAGAATGCACCGATCCTCGTCCTCGACGAGGCGACCTCGGCGCTCGACTCCGAGATCGAGGCCGCCATCCAGGATGCGCTGACCACGCTGATGGAGGGCAAGACCGTCGTGGCGATCGCCCATCGGCTCTCCACCATCGCGTCGCTCGACCGCCTGATCGTGATCGACGAGGGCCGGGTCGTCGAGGAGGGACGCCACGCCGACCTCCTCGTGCGGGGCGGACTCTACGCCCGGCTCTGGCGCCGGCAATCGGGCGGCTTCATCGGCGAGACCCGGGACCTCGCCACCGCCGCGGAATAGGCGACGGCTCGGTTCGGCTACACCGACACCCCGACCTGCCCGCTCAGGCCGCCGTCGACCGCGAGGCTCACACCGGTCACGTAGCCGGCCTCGTCGGAGGCGAGGAACAACGCGGCGTTGGCGATGTCCCAGGCCGTGCCCATCCGGCCGCTCGGGCAGGCCGCGTCCCGGGCCCGCACCATGTCCTCCGGGCTGTCGTATTGGCCGGAGATCTGCTGGAAGATCAGCGGGGTGTTCATCAGCCCGGGCATGATCGCGTTCACCCGGATGCCTTGCCTCGCATATTGCAGGGCGAGGCCGGTGGTGAAGTTGTTCACGGCCGCCTTCGCTGCATAATACGCGACATACGGGTAGCCGGTGTAGCGCACCGCCGCGATCGACGAGACGTTGACGATCGCGCCGCCGCCCTGCTGCAGCATATGCGGCAGGACGTGCTTGCAGGTGAGAAAGCAGCTCGTCAGGTTGAGGTCGATCGTCTTGTGCCAGGCCGCCTCGTCGAGTTCGATCGGGCCGCCCATCTGGGCGAAGCCGACATTGTTGTGCAGGATGTCGATGCGGCCATGACTCGTGATGGCCTCGGCCACGAGCTTCGCGACCGAGTCGGACGAGGTCACGTCGCAGGTGCCCGGGCTGGCCGTTCCGCCTTCCCCCGCGATGATCGCGACGGTCTCGTCGGCGGCGGCCGGGTTGATGTCGATGCAGATCACGGTCGCGCCCTGGCGGGCAAAGGTGACGGCGGTCGCCTTGCCGTTGCCCCAGCCCGGCCCGACCGAGCCGGCCCCGAAGACGAGTGCGATCTTCCCTGCGAGACGCGTTCCGCGTCCCGCCTCAACCTGCCCCGCCATGTGACCTCCCGCGCGTGTGCCGGGTCTCGCGCCCGGCGGGCGGCTTATAGCCCGGCGCCCGGGAGCCGGACAACGAAGCGACGCGGGGGCAGGGCCGGGCGGCACGCCGAGGCGTCGCTGCCGCTCCCGCGTGAGATCCACGTGCGGCAGAGCACAGCCGCCACGATCCAGAGGCGGCATAGCGGTCCGGACGAGCCAGGAGGCTGCCCATGTCGATCATCGCGAAGCTGTTACGGCCTGTCAGGTGTCCGCGGGTCGATTCTCGAACGGATCATGACACGGCCGACCAGGTGAAGATGCTGAAGCGGGCCCGCGTCGCCGCCCTCATTCGCGAGATCGCCGAGCCGACGAGCCCGCGCGGGTGAGGTGTCGGAGGGTTCGCCGGCAAGGATGACCGGCGGTGACCGCCACCACTCGGCTTGCGGCGGCGCGGGGTCTCTGTCCTGAATCATCCCGCGGCGGGTGCTAAGGTCTGGCCGGTGGTGCGTGACCCCGCCGAAATGCCAAGCCGAGGACCATGAGCCTTTCCAGCAAACACTCCGGCAGCGTCCGGCATTCCGACGTCGCCCGCCATGTGCTGTCAGCTCTGGATGAGGGCCGTCAGATCGCGCCGCTGTCGGACGGCGACCCCGCCTTCGACCTCGCCTCCGCCTACCGCGTCGCCGCAGACGTGCGCCGCCTTCGCGAGGAGCGAGGCGAGCGGGTCCTCGGCCGCAAGATCGGCTTCACCAACACGACTATCTGGGCCGAATACGCGGTCGATGCTCCGATCTGGGGCCACGTCTACGACACGACCCTGCACCGGCTGACCGGCCCGGAGGCAAGCTTCGGCCTGTCGGTCCTGGCTGAGCCGCGCATCGAACCCGAGATCGTCTTCTGCCTGTCCCGCCAGCCTCGGGCGGACATGGACGAACGGGCGCTCCTGTCCTGCGTCGACTAGGTCGCGCACGGCTTCGAGATCGTGCAGTCGCATTTTGCCGGCTGGCGCTTCACTGCCGCCGACACCGTCGCGGCCTTCGGGCTTCATGGAGCACTCCTCGTCGGGCCGGCAGAGGCGATCACCTCGGCGAATGCCGAGCAATGGCGTGAGGCTCTGTTGAGCTTCGACATCTCGCTTCTTCGCGACGGGGCGGTCGCGGACGAGGGGCGGGCGGCCAACGTCCTCGTCGGCGGCCCGCTCGCGGCCTTGCGCCACCTCGTCGGGGTTCTGGCCCGGGACCCGGCGAGCCCGCCCCTCGGTGCCGGCGAGATCGTCTCGACCGGCACCCTGACGCGAGCGCTTCCGGTCGCGCCGGGCGAGACCTGGAGCACCAGGGTTCGAGGCCTGCCGCTCCAGGGCATCCGGGTCACCCTGGCCTGAGGTCGTCGGGAGAGGTCAGCCCTCGCCGGATCGGTGGATCGTTAAAATGGGAGCGAAAAACTCGACGGTCCGTACCGACTTTCGGCGCAGCTAGGGGAGGCAACGCGCCATGAGAGACCTCGCCGTGCCGGACCAATTCAGAGCTGACATCGCAAGCATCATGGCGGGGGCGCCGCCGCTCAAGCCGCTCGACCTCAAGGACCCGGCCAGCCGCGGATGCCTGCGCCGACCGGAACTCGACCGCGACGGTCTGCTCGCCTGGGAATTGCCGAACGGGACGATCGCCGGAATGGTCGCGAGCCGCGCGCTCGCCGAGTATGACGCCGGGAGCTAGTCCAGCCTCGGCTGCCCTGGGTTAATCGGACCGTCGAAAGCCGTCCGAGTTGGCAGGCGTCTCCTGCGTCCTCGCTGTGTCCTGATCCTCCCGCCATCTCTAACGGCCGCTGCCCGGCACGGCACCGGTCCCGCTTGCTCGTCGGCATGCCTGCGACGGTCGCGGATGGCGCAGCGGCGTCACCTTACATGACAGCCTCCTGGAAGCCGCGCCTCGACACCATGCTGGATGGCTGGCGCAAACCGGCGCCAGGCGCCTTCGCCTGAGGCCAGGCATCCGTAGGCCGGCGAACGACAGCCGGGTCACCGCTTAAAAAAATCTTAACGCGGCCGAGACAAAGCTCTGTTCCGACCAGCCACTTTCATTCAGCCGTCATATAGCCCCCCCATAAGCCCCGGGCCTGGACGCGGCGACAAAACTCTACCCCCGTCCGTTCAGGCAACCGGGACCATAGGGCAAGTCTCTCTTCGTGTTGGAGGAGGGGCTATGAGGATTCGTACCTTCATTCGAGAGGTTTCACTCGCGAATTGTTTTCGAATGACGTGTCTCTATCGGTTGTCTGCAGGAAAGATCTGGCCGGGCGACGCAGATTTCTGCCCTGCTCACTTTTCTCACGACGCACTGCCCATGCTTGACTAGCGCCGCGACGGCATCGTCGCCGCGTCGACGACCGCGCCGGCTTCAGGCGCAGTAATTTTGCAGGTGGCTCACAAATGACTGGGAGCCACTTCAGTCATCGAGCAGAGCTGAAAGTACGCACTCGTCTTTCGGCTCAGTATGTAAATAACGATGCAGCAATTCACCAGAAGGTGATGTGTTGCAAACCGCTGGAGTTAGTATGTCGACCACCCCGTTTCAGCTCTCGACCGGCAACTTCAGCCAAGACTGGACGAATACCGGCCTGATCACGGCGAACGACAGCTGGGCGACCGTCCCGAGCGTCGTGGGATATCTGGGCGACATCAGCACGGGCTCTGCCGTGGACGTCGATCCGCGGACGCTGACCGGCTCGACGACCGAAGCCGTCGACGTCATCGCCAATCAGACGGTGACGACGATCAACAACGGCGGTGTCGCCGAATTCCAGATCACCAATCCCACCGTCGCCTTCCAGGGCTCGGGTACCGCGGATGCGCCCAACCTCGTCATCTATCTCGACTCGACCGGCCGTCAGAACGTGCGCGTGCAGTTCACGGCGCGCGATATCGACAGCACCGTCACCGGGGGCAACGAGGAAAACGCAACGCAGCAACTTGCCGTCCAGTATCGGCTCAGCAACACGAGCGCGTGGACCAACGTGCCGGGCGGGTACGATGCTGACGTCACGAGCCTCGGCGCGACCGAGGTCACCAGTTTCGACCTGACGCTGCCGGCCGACGCCAACAATGCCGCCGGCCTCCAGGTCAGGATCCTGACGACGAACGCCGCCGGCAACGACGAATGGGTCGGCATCGACGACATCGTGGTCTCGAGCCAGGCGCCTGCGCCGACCGATGTCGTTGCGCCGGTCCTGACGACCTCGAGCCCCGCCGACGAGGCGACGGCGATCGCGGTCGGGTCGGACCTGGTCCTGACCTTCGACGAGGCGGTGGTCCGGGGCAGCGGCAACATCATCCTGCGCCCGGCGGCAGGGGCGGATGTCGTCATCGACGTGACGGACGCGACCCAGGTCACGATCTCGGGCACCACCGTCACGATCAACCCGACTGCGGCGCTCGCGGCGGGCACGGCCTACAACGTCATCATCCCGGGCTCGGCCTTCACCGACGCGGCGGGCAATTCCTTCGTCGGGACGCAGAACGCCGTTTCCGGCCTCGAGGCGGGAGAGCTGAACTTCACGACGGCCGCCCCGGGCGCCGCGCCGCTCCTGGTCGGCGGGATCCAGATCAACGACGCCGCCGCCTCGCTTGCCGGGCTCGCCGGCGCGGCCCCGGTCGCGAGCGGAGCGCTTCAGCTCGTGCGGCTCGGCGCCTACGCGACGACGGACAATCCCGCCACGGCCGGTGTCCTGCCGAATGCCGAGGTCGTGGCCTACGACGGCACGACGGGCCGGCTCTACGTCCAGAACACGAACGAGAGCCGGATCGAGATCGTCTCGATCTCGTCCGCCGGCGCGCTCGCGAAGACCGGCGAGATACTGCTCACGGGCCTGGACAGCTTCGGCAGCGTGAACTCGGTCGCGGTTAAGAATGGCCTCGTGGCCGTCGCCTATGCCAATGCGGACGGAAGCCAAGCCGGCCGGGTCGCGCTGTTCGATCAGAATGGTGGGCTCCAGAAGATCCTGACCGTCGGGGTCGGGCCCGACCAGCTCGTGTTCACGCCGGACGGGAACCGCATCCTGGTCGCGAACGAGGCCGAGACGGCCGGCACGACGGCGGCGCCGATCCTCACGGCCGGCGGCATCTCGGTCATCGACGTGACCGGCGGTCTCGCCAACGTGGCCAGCGCGGTGGTCGTGAGCACGATCGGCTTTGGCGCGCTCGACGGAGCCGACGCCGCGGCCGAGGCCGTCAATCAGGCCTTGCTGCAATCGAAGGGCCTCGCGATCTTCCCGGGTCGGGGAAATTCGGAGGATATCGAGCCGGAATACATCACCATCTCGGCCGACGGCACCCGCGCCTATGTGGTCCTGCAGGAGGTGAACGGCGTCGCCATCCTGGACATCACGCCGGGCCAGGCGCCCTCGATCGTGGCGATCCAGCCGCTCGGCAGCGTGGACCATCGGCTGGCCGGAAACGAGTTCGACGCGTCCGATCAGGACGGCACAGCGGGCGCAGCCGCGATCAACATCACGGCCAAGCCGTTCAATGCGCTTCTGCAGCCGGACTCGATCGCCTCCTACCAGGTCGGTGGGGCCACCTATTTCATCACCGCGAACGAAGGCGACCAGCGCGTCATCTCGGGCGCGGATGATGCCGACGTCGCCCGGTTGTCGAGCGCGTCGGTCGTGCTCGATCCCTCGATCGTGAACCTGAAGACCAACGCCGAATACCGGCGGCTGAACGTCCTGACGAAGCTAGGCGACACCGACGGCGACGGTGATATCGACCAGGTCCATACGCTCGGCGGTCGCTCGATTTCGATCTTCCGCGACAACGGCGACGGTACCGTCACCAAGGTGCGCGAGACCGGCGGCGAGTTCGAGAAGATCTTCGCCGCGCAGCCCGGTGCGGCCGCGACGCCGGCCGGCACGTTCAATCAGAACCAGGGTCCGAACACCTTCGACACCCGGTCCGACGACAAGGGCCCGGAGCCGGAAGGAGTGACGATCGGGCAGGTCGGCGGCCGGACCTACGCCTTCGTGGCGCTCGAGCGTCAGGGCGGCGTCATCGTCTATGATGTGACGGATCCCGGCAACGCCAACTACGTCAGCTACGTCCCGCCCGTCCCGGCTGCCGCAGGGCAGCCCGTCGATTTCGGGCCGGAGGTCCTGACCTTCATCGCGGCCGACCAGAATCCGACGGGGACGGCCCTCGTTATTTCCGCGAACGAGGTCGCGTCCGCCGTCAACGGAAACGGCGGTGCGACGGTGTATGCGGCGCTCCAGCAAGGGTTCGCGCAGGAACTCCGCTTCGTGCCGGGGTCGCTGGCGATCTCGCAGAACGAGGGCGCCTCGGGCGCAACGACCGCCTACAGCTTCACGGTCGAGCGCACGAACGGCACCCTCGGCGACCTCACCTTTACGGCGAGCGCCGCGGGCTCGGGTGCGAGCCCGGCGGACGCGGCTGATTTCGGCGGCGCGCTCCCCAGCATCACGGGGACGATCGCGGCGGGCCAGACCTCGACGGTCGTGACGATCACCGTCTCGGGCGATGCCGCGAACGAGCGGAGCGAGACCTTCAGCCTGACGCTGTCCGGCGCCGCAAACAGCCAAGGCGGCATCGCGGCGGCCGTCAGCCCGACGGCCGGCGTCGCGACGGGCACGATCGTCGCCGACGATCTGACCGCCATCTACCAGATCCAGGGCGCGACCCATTTCTCCGCCTTTGACGGACAGGTCGTCAGCACGCAGGGCATCGTCACGGCGCGCGCGTCCAACGGGTTCTACATTCAGGACGCCACAGGCGACGGTGACGTCGCCACCTCCGATGCGGTCTTCGTCTTCACGGGCACCGCCCCGGCGGCCGGGATCACGATCGGGGCGAATGTCGTGGTGACGGGGACGGTCGACGAGTTCGTCGGCGCGGGCCGGACGGGGGACCTCAGCCTCACGGAGATCGTGAGCCCGACCGTAACGGTCTTGACCCAAGACATTGCATTGCCGGCCGCGACGCTGCTCGGCGCCGGTGGCCGCCTGCCGCCGCTCGTCAGCCTCGGCGACGACGACGCCATGGGTGTCTACGACCCGGCGACCCAGGGCACCGATTTCTACGAATCGGTCGAGGGCATGCTCGTCACGATCAAGGACGTGGTCACGACCGGGCCGTTCCGGAGCAATTTCGGCGAGATCGTCGTCCGCTACGATGTCGGGCCGAACCCCTCCGTCAACGACCGCGGCGGCCTGACGATCAGCGACACGACGCCCGGCACGCTGCAGCCCGCCGACAAGATCTTCGACTTCAATCCGGAGCGGATCCAGCTCGACGATCGCGTCGGCTTCGCGACCCCGGTCCCGACTGCGACGGGCGACCGTCTCGGCGACGTCACCGGCATCGTGGGCTACGAGTTCGGGTTCTACGACCTGAATCCGACGGCAGCCGTAACGCTGACGCCGAGCACGATCACCCCCGAGACCACGACGATCACGGCCAATCTCGACCGGCTGCGGGTCGCCACTTTCAACGTCGAAAACCTCGCCCCGGTCGGACAGCCGGTCGACGGCGTCGCAACCACGCAGGCGAAGTTCAACGGGCTCGCGGACGCGATCATCGGCAGTCTCGGAACGCCGGAGATCATCGCGCTCCAGGAAGTGCTCGACAACGACGGCGCGACGAATTCCTCGACCGTCAGCGCCTCCCTCACGCTGTCGCAGCTCATCGACGCGATCACGGCGCGGGGCGGCCCGCGCTACGTCGCGATCGACTCGCTGCCGATTGACGACACGGTCGGCGGAATCCCGGGCGGCAACCAGCGCGTCGCCTACCTGTATCGGGCCGATAGCGTGACGCCGACCGACCGGAACGGCCTCTCGACGATCGTGTCCGACGCGAACGGCGCCAAGGTGCTGCAAGCGCCGACGGCAAACCAGATCGGTCAGGGCGACAGCGATTTCGCCGCGACCCGCAAGTCGCTGCCGATCGAGTGGTCGCCGGTCGGCTTCACCGACGCCCAGGGCGGGACGTTCTGGACGGTCAACAACCACCTCTCCTCGAAGGGCGGATCGCTGCCGCTGATCGGAAACAGCCTGGAATTGCCGCTCTACGCGGATCCTCTGAACGGGGCGGCGCAGACGGCAGCTGGCACGACCCAGAACGAGCGCGAGGGTCAGGCCGAGATCGTCAACGCCTATATCGACGGCATTCTCGTGAACGCCTCGGCCACGGACGACCGTGTCGTCGCTCTGGGCGACTTCAACGACTTCCAATTCTTCCCGGTCATCGACCTCATCACCGGTCAGGTGGTCCGCACCCAGGCGAACCCGGACGGGACGGCCAGCATCTTCGCCCCGAGCACGCCCGTCATGGGCAAGCTTCTCGAGAAGCTGCCCGTCGCGGAGCGCTATTCGTATAATTTCGACGGCAACGCCCAGGCGCTCGACCAGATCCTCGTCTCGAACAACCTGTACGGCTCGGCCGAGGTCGATGTGGTCCACATCAACTCGGAATTCGCGACCCAGATCTCTGACCACGATCCGTCGGTCTCGTCCCTTCTCTTCTCGCGATCGGCCGCGATCGCGACCGAGGGCAACGACACCTTCGATCAGGCCTCATACACGGCACGGTTCGGCGGCACGCGCGGCAGCCTCGGCGGCAACGACGTCATCAGCGCGCTCGGTGGAGACGACCAGGTCGCGGCCGGCGCCGGGAACGACACGGTCGACGGCGGCGCGAACGGCGCCGCTGGCGACACCCTCGTCCTCACCGGGGCGCGGTCGAACTACACCGTGACCGAGCAGGGCGGCGGCTTCGTGATCGCCGACAATCGCGGTGCGGGTGGGGACGGCACCGATACGGTCGTGAATGTCGAGAGCTTCGCATTCTCCGATCGCGTGGTCGCGGCGGGCCAGCTCGCGGATGTCGCGGCTCCGACGCTCGTCTCCTCGACCCCCGCCGACAACGCCACCCAGGTCTCGGCGGCCTCGAACATCGTCCTCACCTTCAGCGAAGCGGTCCAGGCGGGCGCCGGCGCCATCACCATCACGAACGGCGCCGGCGACGTCCAGACGATCGCCGTGACCGATGCCTCGCAGGTCACGGTCAGCGGAGCGACGGTGACCATCAACCCGACTGCGAATCTCGCCGCCGGGGCTGCCTACGACGTGATCATCCCGACGGGTGCCATCACGGACAACGCCGGAAACAGCTTCGCGGGCCTCGCGACCGATCAACTCGACTTCACCACGGAGATGCCCCCGGTGGCCAATTACACCCTTCAGCTTCTGCACATGTCCGACGGCGAGGGCTCGACCCTGACGCCGACCACCGCGCCGATCATGGGCGCCCTGATCGACCGGTTCGACGACCAGTACGTGAACAGCCTCGTGCTCGCCGGCGGCGACAACATCATCCCAGGCCCCTTCCTGAACGCCGGCGCCGACCCGTCGTTGAACCCGATCGTCGGCGGCACGACGGCTCTCGGTCGCCCGGACATCGCGATCTACAATGCCTTCGGGGTCTCGGCTTCCGCCCTGGGCAACCACGAATGGGACCTCGGCTCGTCGGTCCTGAACGGCGCCTATGCTCCTGCTTCGGGCTGGGTCGGCGCGCAATTCCCGTATCTGTCGGCCGATCTCGACTTCTCCGGCGACAGCTTCATCCGCGGAACGGTGGTGGCCGGAGGCCAGGAAGCCTCATCCATCAGGGGCAAGGTCGCGCCATCCGCGATCGTCACCGAAGGCGGCGAGCGGATCGGCATCGTCGGAGCGACCACCCAGGTTCTCGAGCGTATCTCCTCGCCGACCGGCACCGAGGTGAACGGCTTCCCGAAGAACGGGCAGCCGGGTGACAACACGACCGAGGTCGACAACATGCAGCTGCTCGCCACGCAGCTGCAGCCGGTGATCGACGCGCTCATCGCCCAAGGCGTGAACAAGATCATCCTGACATCGCATCTCCAGCTCCTGTCGAACGAGCAGACGCTCGCGGGCCTGCTGCGCGGGGTGGATATCATCGTGGCGGCCGGCAGCCATACGCGGCTCGGCGACTCGACCGACGCGGCGGCCGCCTTCCCGGGCCACGACGCCAACTTCCAGGGATCCTACCCGATCGTGACGGCTGGGGCGGACGGCGCGCCGACCCTCATCGTCGCCACCGACAGTGAATCGACCTATCTCGGTCGCCTGGTGGTCGATTTCGACGCTAACGGTCAGCTGGTTCTCTCGAGCCTCGACCCGGCAATCAGCGGCGCCTATGCCTCCACCCAGGCCAACCTGCAGGCGGCCTACGGCGCCGACATCGGCCTGGCTTTCGCGACCGGATCGATCGGCCAGAAGGTCCAGACGATCACGAACGCGGTCAACAACGTGATCGCCTCGAAGGACGGCAACATCTTCGGCTTCACGGACGTCTATCTCGAGGGCGACCGCGTGTTCGGCCGGTCCGAGGAGACCAATCTCGGCGACATCTCGGCCGATGCGAATACGGCCGCCCTCCAGGCGATCGACCCGTCCCAGACGCTGGTCGTCTCGCTGAAGAATGGCGGCGGCATCCGGGCCTCGATCGGATCGGTATCGGACGGCTCGAACAACACGGCCGCGGGCCAGAAGCTTCCCCCGGCCGCCAATCCGACCGCGAACAAGCCGGAAGGGGCGATCTCACAGCTGGATGCCGAGAACGCGCTCCGCTTCGACAACAAGCTGATGGTGTTCGACACCACGCCGCAGGGTCTCCTGAACATCCTAAACTACGCGGCGGGGCTCCCGGCCGGGAATGGCGGTTTCCCGCAGGTCGGCGGCGTGCGCTTCTCCTACGATCCCGACTTCCCGGCCGGTCAGAAGGTCCAGACCGTCGCTCTCTACGACGATGAGGACCGTCTCCTGGCGACCGTCGTCAGGAATGGGCAGGTGGTCGCCGACGCTCCGGCGAGGATCAGCGTCGTCACCTTGAACTTCACCGCGAATGGCGGAGACGGCTACCCGGTCAAGGCGAACGGGGAGAATTTCCGCTATCTCCTCCAGGACGGAACCCTGTCGGCGCCCGTTGCCGAGACGCTCGACTTCGTCACGGCCACGCCCGCGAACGCCCTCGGCGAGATCAAGGCCTTCCAGGATTACCTCAGGGCCGAGTTCCCGACGGCCGATGACGCCTTTGGGATCGCCGACACGCCGGCGAGCCTCGACCTCAGGATCGAGAATCTGAACCTGCGCGCCGACGCCGTTCTGGACGGCTTGCCGGCGAACTCCGCCCCGGATGCCGAGCCCGACAGCCTCGCGCCCCTGGCTCACACGATCGCGACCGGCAACCTGCTCGCGAATGACAGCGACCCTGATACCGGCGACACGCTTGCGGTCACCTCGATCCGCTTCGCGAACAGCCTCTCGGTCGCGGTTCCTGGTTCCGGGATGGTGACGGTCGAGGGCGGACACGGCACGCTGAAGCTTGCTGCGGACGGCCAGTTCAGCTACGTCGCCACGCTCGCGGGTGTCGACAGCTTCACCTACACGGTCAGGGACGGCGACGGCGCGACTGCCACGGCCTCTCTGACCGCCAGCGTCGCCGCGAACCCGCCGGCGGCGGAGGCGAGCTTCGGCTTCGCCTTCCTCTTCGCGACTCTCACCTTCGAGGAGGGGGCGGCCTTGCTGACCGGCCCCGACGGAGTGACGCGCGACGTGACCGGGGTCGGCCGCCTCGTCTTCACGGACGGCCAGATCGACGAACAGGACGGCACGCCGCTCGTCGACGACCTCTTCTACTTCGCCCAAAATCGCGACGTGTATGCGGCTCACGTCGATCCTGAGCAGCATTACGCCCAGTTCGGCTGGCTCGAGGGCCGCGATCCGAACGCGCTCTTCTCGACGAAGGCCTACCTCGCCCAGAACCCGGACGTGGCGGCCGCGAAAGTCGACCCGCTCCAGCATTACGACGTCTTCGGCTGGAAGGAGGGCCGCGACCCGGGCCCGGAATTCAGCACCCTGGCCTACCTGGCCCAAAATCCCGACGTCGCGGCGGCCCGGATCGACCCGCTCGCGCATGCGCTCGGTCAGGGCGCGACCGAAGGCAGGGCCATCTTCCCGGGCGAGAGCGTGCGGGGTATCACGGGCGATTTCGACGCGGGCTTCTACCTCGCCCAATATCCGGACGTCGCGGCGGCGCGCGTCGATCCGCTGCAGCATTACCTCACCTCCGGCTGGCTGGAAGGCCGCGACCCCGACGCCTTCTTCTCGACCCGGGAATATCTCGCTGCGAACCCGGACGTGGCTGCCGCCGGCATAAGCCCGCTCCTCCATTTCGAGGCTTATGGGTGGGAAGAAGGCCGCAACCCGTCGAGCGAGTTCTCGACGAACGGCTACCTTGCGGCGAACCCGGATGTCGCAGCGGCCGATATCGACCCCCTCCAGCATTATCTCGTGTTCGGTGAGGCCGAGGGCCGCAACGGCTGGCAGATCTAGGGCTTCCGCAAGGTGTGAGCGAGGGCTCGCCCTCGCTCACACGGGCAGGGCGGGGATCAGGATTAGGTCGTCGGCCAGTCGACTTGACCTAGAGGGATCGGGGGCTGGGACGAGACCCCCCAGGTGAGGCAGGGCGATCTCGCGGCGCACCGCTGATGCCGCCGGATCGAGCGCTCGCCGCTTACGACCGCGTTCGCCCCCGCGGAGCGTTTGATAAAGGTCGGCGTGTCAGAGCATGCCCGGCGGTCGACGCCAACATGCGCTCTGCGCGCCTCGACCTCCCTGGGCCATCGGATGCCGGCGGCAGGTAAGCGTTCACCGGGGTCCAGGCGATGTTCGGTTTGCTGACCTCCGATATCCAGCTCAAACCCTCGAAGGCGATGGTGGGCGCTAGGCCGCATTTCTGAGCGATCCGAAATTGACGAGCTTGCATCTCTGCAACATGAGCACAGAGGGTAAGAGTTCGGGGGTCGCGGAATGCTCGCCAGGATCTGTTTTGCGGCTCTGCTGTGGTGGATCCCGACCTGGCCAGTGTCGGCGCAGGGCGGGGGAGCCGCTGGTCAGTGGCGCTGCCGCCACGCCAACCAGTCGGTGAGCAACAATCGTTTTGAGAACTGGATCTACGAGTTCGGCCTCGCCCTGTTTCCAAACGGCGGGTTTCAGGCTCAGGGCAGCTATACGGCGATGACGGCTGGCTTTTCCGTCCCCCTGGTCGCGCAGGGCCGATGGCAGCAAAGCAATCAAGGCGTCGTGGTACGAGGTTCAGAGCAGCGACAGGATGGAACGCGTCAACCCCTCACGCTGGTTTTCACCTCAGTCACCCAAGGCGTGATGTCGAACCGCTTTCAGAGTGCGCAGGGGATTTTGGCCACGTATTGCAGTCGGTAGTGTGATCGGTCCTCGATATCCCGGGCCTCGGTCGCTCGCGCCTCCGCCGTTTCTCACCGTGTCGGGAACGCCCCCGCATCCGTCCGTTCCGCTGTCGGCATGGGCGACATTGCCGGGCAAGCAGGATTGCCGGTCGTCTTCCAGGGGATCCTCTCGGCCCTGGCTCTGGCCAGTGTGAGACAATGCCGAGGCTGAGCTACGATCACGTTCGGCCGCCGTTTTGCGGCCCGCGTCAACGCTGGCGATAGCGGTCGGCGAAGCTCTTGGGCACCTCGCCGTAAGTCGAATGAAGGGCGGCGTGGTCGCCCGTCGGCGAGAAACGTAGGACGGCCGCACCGCCGAATCTCGCCATTGCCTGGAGTGCCTTCACAACAGCTTCGGCAGCGTCTTTAGCCGGCACGATCTCACCGGTGACCACCTGGTCTCCTCGGTCTTCGAACGCTTGGACTCGGAAGATCGGCTCGTCGGACATAGCGCCGATAGCCAGCGGGGACAGCTTCGGATGCGGCAGACTCGCAGCCGACCGGACTCGACTCATGTCCCCGGCCCGAACCGGCTGTCCCGCAAACGCGCGATCACGCTCGAGCACGGCGACTATGCGGGCCTTGGCGGGCGGTGTCAGCTCCGCGACCGCGGCGCGATGAGCAAGGGGTGGTGCGACGAGTGGGAGGCGGTCGCTCCTGGCGAGGAGCGGGTCACAGGCACCCGTGCACAAACGGCGACTTTTACTATGTTTTGAGCAACCGCTTCTTGGTTGGCCCATTCACGGTAGCATCAGTGTGGCTCTCGCTGGTCACCTGAACCGCCCAGCTCTCGTGCTGGCGAAAGCCGGGGCCCTGGTTCGTGTTAGTGGGCCAGGGCCCTCCTACCTGGGCGATGGCGCATTGAGGGCGGTGAACCTGGCAATCGCTGCTAGAGCGATCGTTCCAGAGCGCTTGCGGTCCCCTCCTTATCATTCGGATCGATGATCCGGAGCTCCTTGAAGCCGCGATCGGTCAACTCGTCCGCCTTGACGAGAGCCTGATCTGCGCTCCCGCAGGCGAAGCTGGCAGGCCCTGTTCTGCCGATGGCCATCACTACGGACACGGCGCCCGCTCCTGTCCTTCCTACTCTTACAAGACAGAGCGCGGGAGCGCGACAGAGACCGGGGTGATGTGACCTGGAGGAAGGCGGCCGGACCTGACGGCCTTCTTCGGTGAGACGAAGGTGCATCCTTGTTCACGGTAGCAGGCCATATGTTGTCAGACGCAAGGCCGGCCCTCATTCGTCGACCCGTCCCCGAAGGCCGGCCCTTGGACCAGGAACTCACGACGCCAACTTTCTTCGCGCTCGCAACACTCGGCGCCGGTGCTGCAATGTCGCGCTCGGTCAGGAACTGACACATCGTCCAGGATACGTGGCGGGCTGCAACCAACCGATGCTCCCGGCCGTAACGAGGGCAGGCATTCCTCCTGGCTCGGTAGCACCTCGATGTTCCGCAAACCGTCATGGCTGGCGCTCGTCGCCGTCGTATTGGCCGCTCCAGCCAGTGAGGCGCAGCAAGGCCGGCAGATCCACCTCGTGGTCCTCGGTGACAGTCTCAGCGCCGGGTTCCTGATTTCCTCTTCGACGGCCTTTCCGGCTGTCCTGGAGCGCGCGCTTCGGCAACGTGGCCTACCGGTCGTGGTCACCAATGCTGCTGTCAGCGGTGATACGGCTGCGGACGGGCTGGCCCGGCTGGACCGTGACGTCCCGGAGGGAACGGACGGCGTCGTGCTAGAGTTGGGCGCGAACGATAAGCTGAAGCGTCAGGACCCAGGGGCTGCGCAAGCTGCTTTAGCGGAGATCGTGCGGCGGCTCACGGCGCGGCGCATTCCGGTCCTCGTCGCCGGAATCAGGTTCACCGACGCGGCCGGCGCTCCCTACAACGGCATCTTCCGTGCGGTCGCGCGACGCTACCGATCCACCTACTACGCGGACATTTACGCAGGGCTCGCATCCGACGCGCGATTCACGATCTTCGATCGAACTCACCCGTCACCAGAGGGCGTCGCGGTGATGGTGGCCGGCATCTTACCAACTGCCGAGCGCTTCGTGCGAGGGCCCGTCGCTGCGAGGCTTCGCCGCTGACCTATGAGCTCATTCAAGGGACGGAAAACACGCATTTTCACATCGCGTCCAAGAGCCTCGACGGATCGAAGCTCCCTTCGGGCGTCGCCCGGGGTTCCCGCAGTCGAGCATAGATCTCCGCGATCCACAGCAAACCGTTAAAGGCTATGCGCCCGAGCGAGGTCTGCATTCGGAACCTCGGCAGCCTGTTCAGCTTTGCATTAAGGCTTTGGCTCTTCGACGGCAGTTGGGGTGAAATCGGGCACCATAGCGCAGCCTCTTCCCGGGCAAGAGCGTTGCGCGTTGCGAATGCTGCGCCGCAAACAAGAGGCGGCCCGGCAGGTCTGGCGGGGACCAGGGTCATCGCTAGCGCGACCGCAGCGCTCATTGTCGGACGACCGTGGTCACGCCCGCCCCGCGGCCGTCACCTGCCGCGCCAGCGACCACGCGATCGTCCCCGAGAGGGTCATCGCGTCCGGCGGCAGCTCGAGCACATGGGACGTGGTGAGATCCCCGCTCGCATTCCAGGACCATTGCTTGGGTCCGTCGATCGTCCACCACTGCCCAAACCGCTAGCGGACCGCAGCACCGCGGGGGCGGGTCCTCACCTTGTAAGCCGAACCTGACTGTTTGGGCCGATCCCTTCGGGAACAGGGACATCGGTGTCGCCGTACCGAGTGTTGAGAACAAGGTTGGGGGCCTGGAACAGCTCCATCCGTTTGGACACGATGGCCGTATACTCGGACTGGTCCGCCACGCTCTGATTCGCTGAGACGTTGAATATCCCTCGAGGCATATAGATCGTGCCCACAAGGCGACGTGCGCTATCACTCAGGACTTCAAACCGGCGATCGGGCGCGGACGAGCGATCCTCATGAAAGAGAAGGCCCGCCATTACGCCATCCTTGGGCGCGGTGAGTTCGACAACCGAATTCTTCATCAGCTTCATGACGCGGATCTTGCCGTCAGCTTCCGGCTTTACGGACCCGGTGAAGTAGATTCCAACGTTGGTGCCACGGAGGTACCCGGTGTTGACGGTCGACGAACCTCCACCCTCATCGTCATCGTCATCGTCATCATCTTCGTCGTCGCCCCCCGTCTTCGCGGTGGTGACGTATCCTCCTGGCCCGACGATCAGAGGACCGTTCTTCATGACATACACACCTGGCAGGAGCGTAACTCTTGCGCCCTTGTCCACGACGAGGCCGCCGCAATAGGTGTCAGGACTGAGTGTCCGGGTCACCCCGTTCAGCACGAGGGGCTTGGCGTCGAGGCTGCAACTTTTCGATGGGGGCGGCTGTCGGGCAGTCAGCGGGTCCGGCTGTTTAGGACAATCCGTCGTTGGCGCCCTCGGCTGAAAGTTCATGCTGCTCGATTGGCGATAACCCCCGGCAGAGCAGGTCAGGACCGACGTTACCCGCGCCTGGTTTTCCGATCGAATCGCGACCGAATTTGTGGAATTCGCGTACACTGCGCAGCCCGGAGCGGTGATCAGGGCGCGCTGATCCAGCCTGATCGTATCCGCGGAGGTCTCGTCGAGACCTATGACGCACACCACCGCCCCCCCAGACATCGAGGCGGTCGAAAACACTTCAATATCCGTCAGCGTCGGGGTTACGATCTTGCTCATGATCGCGTCTTTTCGTTGCCGCAAGGTCACCTTGACGCCTCGAGCCTGGCCGTCCTTTGAGGTCGTTGAGCTGCTGGTCTGGGTTCCGGACTGACCTCCAAGGAGCGAGGCCTCGACAGAGATGGGCCCATCTCGCCCCCGCACTGGTGCAATCTCTGTCACAATGCTTTCGACGATTGCCTGCAATCGTGCGGCGTCCGGCTTCCCGAGCTGGAGTTCGCGCGCACCGCCCAACGCGGCAGCGTCAGCCGCCTTCTGCAGGCGGGATTGTTGTGCGCTCCACGTCGAGTAGTCGACCGCTATGCCGACGAACCCGAACAGCAGGGGCGCCAGAAGTCCTAGGGTCAATGCAACGGATCCGGCCTCGCTGCGGCTCCACCGAAGGGACACCTCCCTGTATCGAGCGCGACGGGAAAGTCGCTCCTCCCGCGCCTGAATGAGTATGTACGCGCACATCCCATAGTGTCTGCGGGGGAGTCGCTTGAGGAGATATGAACGTCACACGATCCCGCTTCTCAGGCCCGGAAGATGCTGAATCGATCCTGCACCTGGCTCCCGGATTCCGGTACGGTCTCCTATCCAGCGCTTGCCGTCGTTCGACGTATTTCGGTGACGACGGCCTCATTCTGGTCGCTGGCGCCTAGGATATGGCCGCGATCACGCGAGATCGACCAGCTGGTCAGGGCGGTCGATCAGGCTGACAGTTGACTCGTGGGGATCGATCAGCGATCGGCCGAGAAGTTGGAGCTGAGAGCGAAAGCTTGCTTGCCGAGGTATGATCGCGCTGCTGGCCTTTCGTGTTCGCGTGAGGGTGATACGCGCGCATCGCGGCGACTGATGCTAACGTGCGAGGCAGTGGAAGGCGCGTGAGGTGATGGTAGGCAGGTGGCATCTTGCTCCGCATCGCTCTCCGCGAGGGAGAGACGGCTTCCGGCCGGCTTCGGACGAGGCATGGATTGCGTCGAGCGGAGTAGACACCAAGACCGTCTCGCGCGAGACCAAGTCCGACGCGGTGACAGCGAGGACCACTCTAGGGTCCCTGACTTTTTTTCGCAATGATCAGCGCTGACTTGAAGCTATTGATACAACAAGGACGATCGACCACAGTCGTGGCAGAAGGTCGGCACAGCGCGTAGCATGGAAAAGCTGCTTGTCCGTCACCCGACGCCGTGACGGACAGATGTGATGGCGGCCGCGCGCGGGCAGCGGCCGTTCTCGCCACAGAGATTGTTTATCATGAGCTTTTCAGGTGGGAAAACATCAGTCCTGCAGCATCGTGGCTTCACAATCGTTCAACACTTGTTTGCTATCCAGCCTTCGTTGATGGGAATAGCGCGTCATGCTGAGTACGTTTCTCGGGTTTGGAGGCCGGATCGGGCGGCTTAGCTATTTCCTCCTTACTCTCGCATTGGCCGCGTTACTGACGTTCGTAATCTTCGCAATGATCATCGGGCTGGCCCTCAGCTTCGGTGTGCGACATTCCGGGGGTGAGATCCCACCCAGGCTGCTAGCGACCATCCTCGTCGTCACAATGCCGATTTACGGTTGGTTCACGCTGACGCTGATGGCAAAGCGGTTCCGGGACATTGGCTGGGATCCATTCGTCGTCATCGTTGGCTGGGGATCGATCGCGGTTCTCGATATCTGCGTAGCTGTCTACGTGCCCAGGTTTGCCACGGCCCATGACTCTCAGACGGCGTTCGGCTTGATGCTCAACCTGGTCATGTTGGCTTGCCTTCTGTTCTGGCCCAGCACGGAGGACGACGTCACACCAATGACCACAGCTCCGCCCCGCCCGACCCGCGTGGAAGCCCTATCGATGCAGGGAGGCGCCGGTGCGCCAATCAGGGCCTCGTTCGGCCGACGCTGAACTCGCACGCCGGGAGCCCGCCACCTTGCGCGGTTTTGTACGCGCTTGGTTTTTGGGGGCGCGGCGGCCCGCCTGTCCGAAACGCGCGGCTGCGCTCGCGCGGTGATCCGGACGCGTTGTCGTGGTCAACGGTCCCTTGCCGCTGGCGGGCTCATCTCTCGGCCTTCGACGCGGGACAGATCACGATGGCGAACGAGTCCGGCGGAGCTGAATGGGACACCGTCTGCCCGGTGCCTCTGGAGAAGCTGGGGGGCTTCATCGAGCCGATCCTCAAGGTGTGCTGTCCCTTGTGGCTAAGATGGCTGAGGACGCTCGGATCAGGCTGGCAGTGTTCTGCTACGGGCGAGCGCACCTTCGGGAGGTTGGGCTCGCAATCGCCGAGCAGTGCAGCGAGACGCGGCTCGCTCATATGGCTGGGATGATCCGCCAAGTCATGGCGGTCCAGTGCCGGTCTGCGTTCCGCACGTTCGGCTCGGATCTCGGCAACCGCGCGGCGTCGCGGCCCAAGATTAGCCTAGGCGGACGGGCCTGACGCCCAACTCGCGATCGTGTCCACGGCTCGGCTACCGTCGTCGGGCAATCAGAACCACTCTCGAACCGACGGGTAGTCGCCGGGCCCATCGCCTTGTTCTCTTCAACCCGTCAGTCGGGCTTCCGCGCGTCACGTGATCAAGACGCAGGAGAAGGCGTGAACACGAAATGGCCTGATCAGGTCGACGTGGACATCGGACAGGCAATCGGCGCCCGCCGGACCATGCTCGGCTTGTCTCAGACGAAGCTCGGCGAGGCAGCCGACGTCACGTCCCGTCGAGGACCGGAGCATCGGGCGAGTCGATCGGCAGCGTAACGGACGCACCGAAACCCCTGCTGCCTTGCCGGGTGTGGGCCTTGCGTGCGAAGCGCATCGAATGACCTGGGCCGTACTCGTCCTCACAGCCTTCGTGTCGATTGTGGCGGCTGGGGCGATCTTTCTCGGGGCGGCCGACCAGTTCCCATGGCCTGTGGCCGTGGCCGTGCTCATCACGGGTGCCATCCTGGTAAGCTTCGCGATGCGACGGAAGCGAGGAACGCAGCCGACGTCCGCCGCTCGGCCAAAGCCGATTCCCAAGGAATAGACGACGCGCGGAAACCCCCGCCACCTTGCCGGGTGTGGGCGGCCGGACGAAACGTGCCGAGGCCAGGGTTCAACGGTTGATTCACACCCCCTTGCGAAGGTGGCGCCCGCAAGCGAGGACGCGGCGATGGGGAGCGAGCAAGCGCAGGCGGCAGTCCTGGCTGTCATCTGGATCGGTTGGCTCGGATGGTCCTTCAACACTGGAAGGATCAAAATGAGCCCCGGGCCGTACGGTAGCTGGTACCGGGATGAGCAGCCTGCCCAGTTCACGGTTGCGTTCGGCGTCCTGTCGCTGCTCGGGTTCGTTCTTGTGTGGCGAGGGCTGGGGCTCACCTGGGACCAGTTCTGGCGCTTCTTCTGTGTGCTTACCGGACAGGCATCACATCGGGCAGAGGTGTAATCATGTCGCCCAGTGAACGATTGATGATGGCCGGGGTGGGCGTGGTCTGCGCTGTCCTTCTGATCAACGGACTTCGAGCCGGTCAAATGACCGGCGAGTACCATGACCACGACATCAACGATCAACCAATCCAGTTCGCACTGTCGACGATGGGCTACGGAGTGGCGCTCGTGTTCTGCGTTCTCTTCGCGGCGGGCTATCAGACGCACGACATGTGGAGTTGGGTTACTCGGCTCGTGGCTAAGCCCTGACTAGCGGGACCCAACGCTCCCGGCCGATGCAGTCAGTTCAGCGCAGTGTGCCGCTCACCGAAGCAGCAACCTCGTCCCGAAGGCCACGAGCAGGATCACCGCGAGCCGATCGATGAAGGTGGCATGCATGCGCCACCGGATGCTCAGGCAATCAGGATGCCGAAGCCCGCGAGACGCAGGGGCAAGATGTCGAGATGCGCGTCGAGAGTGAGTCGATCGTCGGCTCGGATGTGCAGGTTGGCGCCGCGCCGCCCAATGGCAGGAATGGGGACGGGTGCTTCATCAATCACTGGTCTCCCTCCCCGGCTGGGCTTGGCCCGATGCCCTTCGGCCACTCCGTCACCGTCCCACCGCCCGCCCGATCGCCTCGGGCGGCGCCGGGGGCATCACGAGCCCTTCCGGTCCGCGGCGACAGTCCACTGAATGTCCAGCCCAGCCACATGGATTAGCCGGCTGATCTCAGCCGCATGCGCTTCGGAACTGTTGCCGGAGAGGGATATAGACAGGAGAGGCGTGAACTTGCCTCCACGCCCCTCGGTCGGAGCCCGAAGAATTGAGCGCTCGACCCCCATACCGGTTGGGAGTTCAAACCCCCGGTCGGGTCCCCCCGCGCCAGCCCTGAATCTCTGCAGCCGACGGCAAGGGCATTTTCATTGCCGACGCGGGTCGGGTGAAACTCCACCTCGTCTCGAAAACCGCCCCGCGAGGTCAGCAACGAGTCCGCAAATCTGCGTGATCCCGGACTGTTCCGCCGAAATCCAGCTAAGTCCTTGAAGGCGATGGTGGGCGCACTAGGGCTCGAACCTAGGACCCGCTGATTAAGAGTCAGCTGCTCTACCAACTGAGCTATGCGCCCATCGCCCGTCGACGCCGGGCGCCTCAGGAGGCGCGGTCTCTAGCAAAGTGCCCCCGCCCTGTCCACCGCGCGCCGCAAGGATGCGCCGCCCGAAAGCCGCTCGGCGCGCGAATGCCATCCGTAACCAGGGCGGCGTGCGAAAGCTTCGCCCATGATCGTGGGCCGATGCGGCGGGCGGTGTTGATCTCGCTTCGGGCGTGAGGAATGTTGCGCCCCCGTCCGGGGACGCCGGAGCGAGCATTTGGGCGGCCACCGGCCGGAGAGGAGCGACGGCTTGGGTTTCACCTTCCAGACGACGCCGTCCATCCTGGTGGAGGCGGGAGCGTCGGCCAAGCTCGGCGGGATCTTCGCGCGGCTCGGCTGCCGCTCGGTCCTGATCGTCACGGATGCGGGGATCGTCGCGGCCGGCCTTCTCGCCTCGGCCCTGGAGAGCCTGGAGCGTAGCGGCGTGGCGTTCGAGATCTTCGCCGCCGTCGTCGCCGACCCGCCCGATCACGTGGTCACGGCCGCTGCCGCGGCTGCGGAGGCGATGGGCGCCGACGGGATCCTCGGGATCGGCGGAGGCTCGTCGCTCGACGTCGCGAAGCTCGCGGCGCTGCTCGCGGCCGGGACCGAGCAGCTCGAGAGCATCTATGGGATCGGGCTGGCGAAGGGGCCGCGGCTGCCCCTCGTCCTGGTGCCGACGACCGCCGGGACCGGCTCCGAGGTCACGCCGATCTGCATCGTGACGACCGGCGGGGGCGAGAAGAAGGGCGTCGTCTCGCCTCCGCTCCTGCCGGATTGGGCCGTCCTCGACGCCGACTTGACGCTCGGGCTGCCGGCCCATGTCACGGCCGCGACCGGGATCGACGCCATGGTGCATGCGATCGAGGCCTATACCTCGAAGCGGCTGAAGAACCCGCTCTCGGACGCGCTCGCCCGCGAGGCGTTGCGGCTCCTGTCGGACAACATCCGGACCGTGTGCCGTGACGGCACGAACCGCGAAGCGCGCGAACAGATGCTGCTCGGCTCGATGCTGGCCGGAATGGCTTTCGCGAATGCGCCGGTCGCCGCGGTGCACGCGCTCGCCTACCCGATCGGCGGCCTGTTCCACGTCCCGCACGGGCTCTCGAACGCGATGGTGCTGCCGCATGTGGTGCGGTTCAATGCGCCCGCGACGGAGGCGCTCTACGCGGAGCTGGCCGGGATCATCGTGCCGGGCGCCTGCGGCGACGCGGCCGAGAAGACCGCGCAGCTCGTCGCCGCGCTGGCCGGGCTTGCGCCGGAGCTCGGCCTGGACACGAGCCTCCGGTCGGCCGGGATCGGCCGCGACCACCTGCCGAAGCTCGCCGAGGACGCGATGAAGCAGACGCGGCTCCTCATCAACAACCCGCGCGACCTCGCCTACGAGGATGCGCTGGCGATCTACGAGGCGGCGTTGTGAGCGGGCGTCCGGGGCCGGAGACCCGGGCAGCCTTCCCGCTTTTCCGGTCCATCACCACGCGCTGGGCCGACAACGACGTCTTCGGCCACGTGAACAACGTCGTCTATTACTCGTATTTCGATACGGTCGTGAACCAGCACCTGATCGAGGCCGGATGCCTCGACCCGCTGCGGAGCCCAATCGTCGGTCTCGTGGCGGAGACGCAATGCCGGTATTTCAGCTCGGTCGCCTTTCCGGACAGGGTCGCTGCCGGGCTCCGGGTCGCCCGGCTCGGGACGACGAGCGTACGCTACGAGATCGGCCTGTTCCGGAACGACGACGACACCGCCTCCGCCCAGGGCCATTTCGTCCATGTCTATGTCGATCGCGCGACGAACCGGCCCGTGCGGTTGCCGGAGGCGTTGAAGGCGGCGCTGCTGCCGCTGGTGGTCGGGCCGCCACCGGGCTGATCCCTCCCTGGAGGGGAGGGCGGACTCGCGCGTCAGCGCGAGCCGGGTGGGGTCACCCGGCCGGGTTGTCCCCACCCCGGTTCGAAGCTCCGCTTCGACTCGGCCCTCCCCTCCGGGGAGGGATCAGGCGCGGCCCCGCCGGATTCCAACCATCTTCTCCGCAGCAGGGCGACTCGCGGTGTCTCCTCGGGCCTCAATACAGCTTGGTGCGGTAGCCGTCCTCGGTGCGGCTGTCGATCTCGTCGGCGTCGCTCTCTGTCTGGTCGGCGATGATGCGGCCGAAGCTCGGGAAGGCGCTGCGGTCGAGGTGGCGGGATGGGTCCCAGAGTTTTGAGCGGATCGCCGATTTCGCGCAGTGAAAGAAGGCCTCCCGCACGGTGACGACGAGGCCGGCGATCGGCGGCCGCCCGTTCACGGCGCAGGCCGCGAGGAGGTCGGGATCGAAGGTCGCCTCCGCCGTGCCGTTGACCCGGAGCGTCTCGCCGATGCCGGGCACGAAGAAGATCAGCCCGACCTGCGGCCCGCCGAGGAGGTTGCAGAAGGTGTCGAGCCGGTTGTTGCCGTGCCGGTCGGGCAGGAGCAGCGTCCGGTCGTCCAGCACCTGGACGAAGCCGGGCGGATCGCCGCGCGGGCTCGCATCGACGCCGCCTTCCGGGTCGGATGAGGCGAGGACCAGGAAGGGCGAGAGCGCGATGAAGGCGCGGGCATGCCCGTCGAGCCGCGGCAGCACCTTGCGTTCAGCCAAGGGCAGCATCGGGCCGAAGCGCGAGCGCAGCGTCTCGCGGGCCTGGACGGTCATCGGGGCTCCTGGCTGGCGGTCCCGGCTTTGGACGGGCGTGGGTCCAGGCCTCATGCAAGAGGAAGGCCGGGCGCTATCCGAAGGCGCCGATCTCGTGCTGGATGGCGCCCGAGATCTCGCGGACGAGGTCGAAGCTGCGCCGCATCGGATCCAGCAGATCGCGGTGCAGGGCCTCGTAGGTGCCGCCGCCTTCCCGTGGGCCGGGTGCCTCGCCGAAATCGAGTCCGAGCGTCGGGTCGGGCTGGAGCGGAAAGACCCCGGCGAGGAAAGCGAGCGCGCCCGGAATGTCGAGCCGCAGGATCCGCTCCGCCAAGAGCGCGCGCGTGACGCCGTCCTGCGGCCGGAAATCCGGGACGTGCGCCGAGGACAGCCAGAGCCGGTGGATGACGGCGAGCCGGAGGGCGTGCAGGGCGGTGAGCCGCACCGACATGCCGGGCGTCTCGCCCGCGGCGGCCTTCAGCTTCAGCCAGTCGGCCGTGAGCGTGCCGAAGAGCCGGCGCAAGGCGGGCGACAGGTCGAGCCGGCGGAGCGCGGCCGCGACGCCGAGCAGCTCCTCGCGGCGGCCCTCCCGGCCAGTGCGGCGCGCCCGGTCGAACCAGCTGCCGGGATCGAGGGAATCGACATAGGCCCGCATCACGTCGAGGTCGCTCGACCGCATGGCGTGCTCTGCCAGGCGATAGGCGCGGTCGAACCGGTCGGAGCGCTCGCGCATGGCGCCGAACAGATCGGGCGCGCGCGAGGCCGCGTGGCCGAGCCCGTGCAGGCTGTTGGCGAGCCATCCAAGCTGGTGGAGGATCGCGTTGTTCGGGATCGCCCGGAGCTCGCGCGGATGACGGATCGTCGCCGGTCCCGAGCCCTCGGCCTGTCGGGCGGAGGGACGCGAGCCGGTCTTGTCGAGGAGCGAGGGCCCGAAGGTGCCGATCAGCGCGGCATAGCCCGGGTCGTCGACGAGCGCCGTCATCTCCTGGCGCGCGGTCTGGAAGAATTCGGTCGCGAAGTCCGGCTCGGCGTAGATCGGGTCGGCCTCGTCCGCCTCCGGCGCCCGGAAGGCGTCCTCGGCGATGCGGGCGATGGTGGCGCCCGCCAGCTCCGGCGTGCCGAAAAGGAGATAGCCGTCGCTGCCCTGAAAGCTCGATTCCCGCACGACCCGGATGCCGGCCCGGTCGAAGAGGCGCCGCGTCCAGGGTGGGGCCAGATAGGCGAGGCGGTCGGCGAGGCTCGCCGGATGGGCTCCGCGCCCGGCGGATTCGCCATGCGTGTCGAAGAGGACGAGCTCGACATCCTGGAGCCCGTAGCGGGTGAGGAGTTCGGAGAGGCGCAGCCGCAGCCGCTCGATCCAGTAGCTCGCCGTGATCTGGCCGACATAGCGGCCGGAATCGGAATAGCCGAACTGGATGCAGAAGCGGCCGTGGCGTCGGAGATAGGCGCAGAAATGCCGGCTCCGGAGCGCCTCGTCGATGATGCGGGGCCCCTGTTCGAGCGCCTCGGCGGTCTCGAAGAGCGGCGAGATCTCGACATGGTCGGCGACCCCGAAGCGGCAGGCGAGCCAGAGGGCCGAGAGCAGGGTGTAGCCGGTCTCGGTCTCCGCCACGAGGAAGCGGACGGGGCGCGAGGAATCGAGATGCTTCACGATCTGGGCGACCGTCATCATCATCCGGGACGCCGAGGCGCGCTCGGCCGCGAGCGACCCGAAATCGACCGGCAGCGCGGCGACCTTGTCGAGGGCGCCGTTCACGGCGCCGAGATAGGCGCGTCGCTGCGCCGGCTCGGTCGGCTCGCCGTCGAGCGCGATCGTGCGACGCATCGCGTTGTGCAGCTGCGACGCGTTCAGCCGGAAATGCGGCAGCGCGATCGAGACGCCATGCGCCACGCAGCCGGCCCGGACGAGGCAGAGGGTCATCCGGAGATCGTCGTCGCCGGTCGCGCAGAGCGCGCGGTCCAGCGCCGCGATCAGCCCGGCGGAATCCGGGAGTGCCGTCTCGCGCTCGCCGACGAGGGCGAGGGCGAAATCCCGCAGGGCCTCGAGCGACGGCTCCGAGGCGAGGGCAGGGGCGAGCGCGAGCTGTCGCTCGACCGCGGCGAGGGCGTCCGCGACCATCGTCCGGAGGTCGGCGATGGCCGGCCGGTCCGGCAGCTTCTGCAGGATGCGGGTGAACTGGCCGCGCTTCGATTCCAGCCGGTAGCGCAGCGTGTCCCACCAGCCGATATCCGTTCGGCCGTCGGTGTCGCAGCCGACCCAGGAGCCGAGCGTCACCGGCCGAGGCGCGAGCTCGGTCCAGCGATCCGGCCAGAGCCGGCGGGCGGCGTCCAGCAGCGCGCCGTTCAGCCCGTCGATCGCGTCCCGGGCATGCAGCACCGCGAAGCGGGCCTGGGCGAATTCGTCCTGGAGCGTGATGCCGGGATCGGGCCGGAAGGTGAGTTCGTCTTGGCCGAGGATTTCTTCCCGGCCCGGCTCCTCCTGCGAGGCCATCCGGGCGATCCGGCCGGCGAGGTCGCGCGTCATCCCGAAGGTCGGATGGGCGGTGAAGACGGCCGCGAAGCGGAAGCGCTCGGTCTCGTCCTTGTAGCGGGCGAAGGTGTCGGCCGCCTCGGCGTTGCCCCTCGCCAGCGCCTGCAGCGGCTCCGGGCCGGCCGCGTCAAGCCCGACATAGGCGCGGAGCCGCTCCGCCCGGTCCAGCACGGCGCCGCGGCCGAGATGCTGGACGAGGGCGAGCGCATCCTCCTCACCGATCTCACCCCGGTCGAAATGGCGGGTCAGCCAGAGCGCGACGCGGAGGACCGGGTTGCCGAAGGGGTCCTCCCGGGCATCCTCGCGCGCCCGGTCGATCTCACCCGCGAGTTCGTCCGCCAGGTCCGCCGCCCGCTCGCGCCTCTGATCCTCGTCCGGGAGAGCGTCCATGGCTTCGTCTCCAGCCGCTCCGGGGCTCACACCGCGAGAGTCGGCGTCGCTATGCGTCGAGCCAGGCCCTCACTTCATCCTTCAGGAAGGCGGCGTCTGTCGGGTTCGTGGACGGGTTGCCGGCCCGGTGACCCCAGATGCTCGGGATCGGCCGCAGCTCGGCCCGGCCAAGATGCGGCAGTTCGGCCGCGTTGTCGGCCACGCGGAAGTAGAGGTCGGTCTCGCCCGGCATGAGCAGCATGCGGGCTTGGATCGCAGCGAGAGCTCGCGAGAGATCGCCGCCGTAGCGCGCGTCGCGGCTGATGTCGCCGGCCTCCCAGGTCTGGAGCTGCGCGTAGAGGTCAGCGGCGCGACGGCGGCCAAAACGCTCCTCCCAATCGGTACGGAGGAAGGTGTCTAGATCCGGGGCGCCGAGCGCGGTGCGGTGCAGGTCGGCGCGATAGAAATCCTGGCTGAGGCCCCAACCGGCATAGATGCGGCCAAAGGCCCGCATCGCCGCTTTCGGCTCCGCGCCGAACCGGCCGCCGCCCAGATGCTCCGGCGCCGCCTCGAGTAGCGCCATCAGACCCTTCAGGAAGACCCGGTTATGCGTCGCCGTGCGGGCGCTGCCGCAATTCACAACCGCCCGCTCCACCATCCCGGGAAACAGGGCGGCCCAGTGATAGGCCTGCTGGGCACCCATCGACCAGCCGTAGACGGCATGCAGCCGGTCGATCCCCCATTGCTCCGACAGCAGGCGGCGCTGAGCGTGGACATTGTCCCAGGCCGTGACGAGGCCCGGCCAGTCCGGGTTGTTTGAGGGGCTCGAGGAGAGGCCGTTCCCGAACATGTCCGGGATGACGATGAACCAGCGGCCCGGGTCGAGCACGCCTTGGGGGCCGATCAGCCATTCGAGGTCGGGATGCTGGGCCGAATAGCTCGTCGGGTAGAGGACGACGTTGTCGCGCGCGGGCGAGAGCGCGCCGTGCGTCTTCCAGCTCAGCACGGCGCCGGGCAGGGCCGCGCCCGATTGCAGCGTCAGGTCGCCGAGCGCGAAGAGCCCTGTCTCGGTCGGCCAGCCGGTCACGTGCGGAGCGAGCGCACGAAGCCGATATGCCAGCGGGCATAGCCGTCCTGGAGAACGCCGAGCCGCTCGCGCATGGCCTGGTGGGCCTCCGGCAGGCGGTGGAACGGGATCGACGGGTAGAGGTGGTGTTCGGTGTGGAAGGGCATGTTCCACATCACGAGCCGCATCAAGCCATTGGTCAAGGTCGTGCGGGTGTTGGTCAGGCCGTTATCGTCCATCGTGCAGAGCGTGTGCTCGGTGAGGAGATAGAGGCGCAGGAAGGGCTGGCCGAGCAGCTGCGGCCCGATCCAGAAGACGAGCGGCGCCCACCAGCCGACGAGGGCCATCGACAGGGCTGCGCAGGCGAGGACGAACAGCGCCATCCCCCGGAGCGAGCGGATGATCCGGGGTGCGGCGCGCGGCACGATATAGGGATAGGCCGAGAGGTCGCCCCGGATCCCGTCCCAAAGAACGGTGAGCCGCGTGCGCCAATAGGGCAGGGCCATCACCCGCCAGAGATAGCCGTCGAGCGTCGAGGGCGCCGGCAGGAGAAGTTCGGGGTCGCGTTCGGGATCCTGGGTGTGGCGGTGATGGGCGAGGTGGAACGCCATGTAGAAATGCCAGTTCAGCAGCGACGGGCAGGCCGCCAGCCACCCGACGACCGTGTTGGCGCGACGCGACAGGAAGGCCGTCATGTTCATCGTCTCGTGGATCGGCGCGAAGAGCGCCGCCTGCACGATCCCGAGGAGCAGCATCGCGGGCAGCAGCGTCCAGGGGCCTGCCCGCCACACGAGCCAGCCGCTTCCGGCGAGCAGGAGGACATGGACGAGGAGCCGCGCCGCCCCGCGCCAGTCCGACCGGACGGACAGGCTGCGCAATTCCGCGCCCGTCAGGATCTTCTCAACCGCCGCCGACATGCCGGCCCGTTCTCCGCGTGACGCCGTCTCCGCTGCATGATCCGTGCCGCTCCGGCCCGCCGGGACGATCGGGATCGGTATCGCCGCGACGGCATCCCCCGTCGGAGAGATACGCGTCCCGCGCGCTTGAAAAGGGGCCCGAGACGGGCTTTTGTGCCGCCTCATGTCTCCGAGCTTCGGCCGCACAATCCCGGTTCTGCGCATCTTCTCGGAGGAGAAGGCGCGCGAATTCTACCTCGGCTGGCTCGGTTTCGAGGTTGCCTTCGAACACCGCTTCGCGCCGGACCTGCCCCTCTACATGGGCATCGCGCGGGCCGGCCTCGTCCTCCACCTGTCCGAACATCACGGCGACGGTTCGCCCGGCGCGAACATCCGGGTGGAGACGGTCGGGCTCGACGATCTGCATCGAGAGCTGACCACAAGCGCTACGGCTATGGCCGGCCCGGAATCGAAGCGACGCCCTGGGAGACGCGCGAGCTTCGCATGTCCGACCCTTTCGGAAACCGTATCACCTTCAGCGAACGGACGAGCCCATGACCGACCCCGCCTACGACCTCGTGATCCGGGGCGGCACGGTCGCGACCGCGTCGGACGTGATGGAAGCCGATGTCGCGATCCGGGGCGAGGAGGTCGTCGCCATCGGCCGAGATCTGGGCCCGGGCCGGCGCGAGATCGATGCCGGCGGCAAGCTCGTGCTGCCGGGCGGGGTCGACCCGCATTGCCATGTCGAGCAGCTCTCGGCGAACGGCCTCCTCAACGCCGACACCTTCGAGAGCGCGACGACAGCCGCGGCCTTCGGCGGCACGACGACGATCATCTCCTTCGCGGCCCAGCATGTCGGGATGCGGCTCAAGACGGTCGTGGCGGATTATCACGCGCTGGCCGAGCGCGGCGCCGTGGTCGACTACGCCTTCCACATGATCCTGGCCGACCCGACCGAGGAGACGCTGACGATCGACCTGCCGGAACTCGTCGGGACCGGGCATGCGACGGTGAAGATCTTCATGACCTACGACCGGCTCAGGGTCGACGACGAGAAGCTGCTCGACGTCCTCTGGGCCGCGCGCCAGAACCGGGCCTTCGTCTGCGTCCATGCCGAGAACCACGGCATGATCAGCTGGATGGGGAAGCGCTTGCTCGAGAAGGGCTTCACGGCGCCGCGCTATCACGCCATGTCACATCCCCGGGCCTCGGAGGCCGAGGCCTTCGACCGGCTCGCCGCCGCGGCCCGGATGCTCGATCAGCCCGTCATGGTCTTCCACGTCTCGACCAAGGAGGGTGCGGCCGCGATCCGCCGGGCGCGCGGCGAGGGGATCAAGGTCTTCGCCGAGACCTGCCCGCAATACCTCTTCATGACGGCGTCCGACCTCGACAAGCCGGGCCTCGAGGGCGCGAAATGGATGTGCAGCCCGCCGCAGCGCGAGGCCTCCGACCAGGAGGCGATCTGGCGCGCGCTCGAACTCGGCGACCTCCAGGTCGTCTCGTCCGACCACGCGCCATACCGTTTGGACGCGACCGGCAAGTTCTCCTCGGGCGCCAACCCGACCTTCAAGGGCATCGCGAACGGCATGCCGGGCGTCGAGCTGCGGTTGCCGCTCCTGTTCGACGCGATGGTGTCGAAGGGCCGGCTCGGGCTGCGGAAATTCGTCGAGCTCACGGCCACGAACCCGGCCCGGATCTACAACCTGCCAGGCAAGGGCTCGATCGCGGTCGGCGGCGACGCCGATATCGCGATCTGGGATCCGGACCGCGAGGTGTTGATCGAGGACGGGTTCACCCACGACCTGTCCGGCTACACGCCCTATGCCGGCCGCAGTGTCCGGGGCTGGCCCGAGACGGTGATCGGCCGTGGCCGTATCCTGGTCGAGGACGGCGCGCTCCGGGCCGAGCCGGGCTCCGGCCGCTTCCTGGCCCGCGATGCCGGCGAGGCCGCGCGCCCGCTGGGGACGCCGTCGCCTGAGATCGCGCTCCTGCTCGGCTGAGCGGGCCTCAGTAGATCTCGAACAGCCCGGCGGCGCCCATGCCGCCGCCGACGCACATCGTCACGATCCCGTATTTGGCGCCGCGCCTTTTGCCCTCGATCAAAAGATGGCCGGTCATCCGGGCGCCCGACATGCCGTAGGGATGACCGATCGAGATCGCGCCGCCGTCGACGTTGAGTTTCTCGTTCGAGATCCCGAGCTTGTCGCGGCAGTAAAGGACCTGGACGGCGAAGGCCTCGTTCAGCTCCCAGAGGTCGATGTCGTCGACCGTGAGGCCGTGCTGCTTCAGGAGTTTTGGCACGGCGAAAACCGGGCCGATCCCCATCTCGTCCGGGTCGCAGCCCGCGACTGCCATGCCGCGATAGGCGCCGAGGGGGCTGAGGCCGCGCCGCTCGGCTTCCTTGGCTTCCATGAGCACGGCCGCCGAGGCGCCGTCCGAGAGCTGCGAGGCGTTGCCGGCCGTGATGAAGCGGCCCTCCTGGATGCGGAGCCCGTTCTTGAAGACCGGCTGCAGCTTCTCCAGGTCCTCGAGCCGGGTCTGCGGCCGGTTGCCCTCGTCCTTGTCGATCGTGATCTCGCGCATCGTGACCTCGCCGGTCGCCTTGTCGGCGACCGCCATCGTGGTCGTGATCGGCGCGATCTCGTCGCGGTAGCGGCCCGCATCCTGGCCGGCGGCCGTGCGCTGCTGCGATTGTAGCGCGTAAGAATCCTGCGCTTCGCGCGAGACGCCGTAACGGTCGGCGACGGTCTCGGCCGTCTCCAACATGGTCATGTAGATCTGCGGCACATGCTCGACGAGCCAGGGATCCTGGCCGCGAAAGCGGTTCTGGTGCTCGTTCTGGACGAGCGAGATCGATTCGAGCCCGCCGCCGACGGCGATCTCCATCCCGTCATGCAGGATCTGCTTCGCGGCGGTCGCGATCGCCATCAGGCCCGAGGCGCATTGCCGGTCCATGCTCATCCCGGCGACCGTGTCGGGCAGCCCTGCCCGGAGCCCCGCCTGGCGCGCGACGTTGCCGCCGCTCGATCCCTGCTGAAGAGCCGCGCCCATCACCACGTCCTCGACCACGCCGGGCTCGATCCCGGCCCGGCGCACGGCCTCCGCGATAGCGTGGCCGCCGAGCGCCTGCGCCTGGGTGTCGTTGAAGGCGCCGCGATAGGCCTTGCCGATCGGGGTGCGGGCGGTCGAGACAATGACGGCTTCGCGCATGATTCCTCCTGGCCGCCTCCGCGGCCGGCGGCTCCGCGGCCGCGTTCGTTCGTTATCGTCCCGGGGCTCGCGGGGCGTCAATCGAGGCTGGCCCTGCCGACGCGCACAACCCGACGCCGGAGGGTCGGGCCCTCGACGGGATGCGAATTGACAGGGCGCCGGCAAAGATTCGAAGTGGCGTCATTCCGTCGCCCACAGGCGGACAGGGAGGGAGCAATGGAGATGGCGAGCCCGACCAGTGCGGGGACGAGAGGCCGAATGCCCCGTCCGTTCGCATGGGAGCGCTCCTATCCGGCCGGCCTCGATTGGGGCGCGCCGATCGTGCCCTCGACCGTCCCGACCTTGCTGGCCGACGCCGCCGCGACCTACGGCGGGGCGCCCGCGATCGAGTTTCGCGGCCGCGACATCTCCTATGACGAGCTTGGCCGCGAAGCGCTCCGCTTCGCCTCGGCCCTGATCGCGGCCGGGATGAAGCCCGGTGAAACGCTCGGGCTCTACCTTCCGAACACGCCCTACCACCCCATCGCCTTCTTCGGCGCGGCCGCGGCGGGGCTGCGCATCGTGCATCTCTCGCCGCTCGATGCCGAGCGCGAACTGGTCCACAAACTCGCCGATTCCGGGGCGCGCGTCGTCGTCACGACCAATGTCGCCGGCATGGCCGACCGCGCCGCCGCGATGCTGGCACAGGGCCATCTCGACCTCATGATCGTCGGCGAGGACGAGGCTTGGGGCCCGTCCGGCACGCCGCGGCAGCCGTTGCCGGTTGGGCCGGGCGTCGTCGCCGCCTCCGCCTTCATGGCCGGGGCGGCGCCGCCTACCTCCTGGCCCGAGGTGCGGCCGGAGGACATCCTTCTCCTGCAATATACGGGCGGAACGACCGGGCTCCCGAAGGGCGCGATCCTCACCCACGCGAACCTGACCGCCGCTGTCTCGATGTACGAGATCTGGTTCCAGGCGATGCAAAACGATCGCACCGGCCGGGACAGCATGATCTGCGTGCTGCCGCTCTTCCACATCTACGCGCTCACCACGATCCTGCTGCGCGGCCTGAAGCGCGGCGCGAAGCTGCTGCTCCGGATGCGGTTCGACGTCGAGACCACCTTGCGGGACATCGAGGTGGGCCGCGCCACGCATTTCCCCGGCGTGCCGACGATGTGGATCGCGCTCGCGGCCTCGCCCGGAATCGAGAGCCGCGACTTCTCCGCGCTCGTCTATGCCGGGTCCGGCGGGGCGCCGCTTCCGATCGAGGTCGCGGACCGGTTCGAGCGGCTGACCGGCCGTCGCCTCATCGGCGGCTGGGGCATGACCGAGACGGCGCCGGCCGGCACGAACCGGCTCGGGGCGGGGCCGCGCAAATCCGGCACGATCGGCCTGCCGCTGCCGGGCGTCGAGATGGACATCTGCGCGCTCGACGATCCCTCGCGCGTGCTGCCGCCCGGCGAGACGGGCGAGATCCGCATCCGCGGCCCGAACGTCACGCGAGGCTATTGGAACCGGCCCGAGGAGACCGCGGCCGCCTTCGTCCATGGCTGGTTCCTGACCGGTGACATCGGCTACATGGACGAGGACGGCTTCTTCTTCATCACGGACCGCAAGAAGGACATGATCATTTCGGGCGGCTTCAACGTCTATCCGCAGATGATCGAGCAGGCGATCTACCAGCATCCTGCCGTCGAAGAGGTGCTGGTCGTCGGCGTGCCGGATTCCTACCGGGGCGAGGCCGCCAAGGCCTTCTGCAAGCTCAGGTCGGGTCACCAGCCTTTCACGCTGGAGTCGCTGCAGACATTCCTCAAGGACAAGATCGGCCGCCACGAGATGCCGGCGGCCCTCGACATCCGCGCCGCCCTCCCGCGCACCGCCGTCGGCAAGCTGTCGAAGCTGGAACTGCGCGCGGAGGAGCGGGCGAAGGCTGCGGCGCAGAGGGGCGCGGCGTGAACAGCATCAATGGAAGGGCGCAACCCCCTCACCCCGACCCTCTCCCTGCTGGGGAGAGGGAGCGCGTCGGTGCGGCCCGAAGCCTCTCCCCGGTGGGGAGAGGTCGAGTCGCGAAGCGACAGGGTGAGGGGGGGCGAGCCGCAGCAGGAAAACCACCATGGACCTTCGTTTCACCCCCGAGGAGACCGCCTTCCGCCAGGAGGTGCGTAGCTTCTTCCGCGACAATCTCCCGGCCGCTTTGCACGAGAAGCTTGTCCAGGGCCGGCATGCCTCGAAGCAAAATCTGGTCGACTGGACCCGCACCCTGCATGCCAAGGGCTGGGCCGTGCCGCATTGGCCGGAAGAATATGGCGGCACCGGCTGGGACCCGGTGCGGCAATACATCTTCCTCGAGGAGCTGCAGGGCTTTCCGGCCCCGTCGCCGCTCGCCTTCGGCGTCAACATGGTCGGGCCGGTGATCTACACCTTCGGCTCGGACGCGCAGAAGGCGCGCTTCCTGCCCCGCATCGCCCGGCTCGACGATTGGTGGTGCCAGGGCTTTTCCGAGCCCGGCGCCGGGTCGGACCTCGCCTCGCTGAAGACGAAGGCGGTGCGGGACGGCGACGACTACATCGTCAACGGCCAGAAGACCTGGACCACGCTCGCCCAATATGCCGACTGGATCTTCTGCCTCGTACGCACCGACCCGGGCGCGGCGAAGAAGCAGGAGGGCATCTCGTTCCTGCTCATCGACATGAAGAGCCCGGGCATCACTGTCCGGCCGATCCAGACGATCGATGGCGGCGTCGAGGTGAACGAGGTCTTCTTCGACGACGTGCGCGTGCCGGTCGCGAACCTTGTCGGCCGGGAGAACAAGGGCTGGGATTACGCCAAGTTCCTGCTCGGCAACGAGCGCACCAACATCGCCCGGGTCGGGGTCTCGAAGGAGCGCCTGCGCCGCATCCGTGAGCTCGCCTCGATCGAGCGGCTCGGGGACGAGCCGATGATCCGGAATCCCCGTTTCCGCGAGAAGCTCGCCGCCGCCGAGGTCGAGCTGAAGGCGCTCGAGATGACCCAGATGCGGGTCGTCGCGGCGGAACGGACGCGCGAGCGCGGCAAGCCGGATCCGGCCTCCTCCGTCCTCAAGATCAAGGGTTCCGAGATCCAGCAGATGACGACCGAGCTTCTCCTCGACGTCGTCGGCCCCTACGCGCTCCCCTACAGCCCCGAGGAGGAGGACGATTCCCGTCTCTCGAACGAGCCGGGGATCGGGCCGGATTGGGCCTCGACCGTCGCGCCGACCTACTTCAACTGGCGCAAGGTCTCGATCTATGGCGGCTCGAACGAGATCCAGAGGAACATCATCGCGAAGGCGATCTTGGGGCTTTGATTTACCCGTCATCCCGGGCGCGCTGCAGCACGCAGTGATGCTGCGCAGACCCGGGACCCATGGCCCGCACGGGCTTGGATGCGAGTGGGTTCCGGGTTCTCGCTTCGCGAGCCCCGGAATGACGACATTGGGGGAGTGAATGGATTTCGACCTCACCGACGAACAGCGCCTTCTCAAGGATTCCGTCGATCGACTGATCGCGGATCGCTACGATTTCGAGAGCCGCAAGCGCTTCCTGGCCGAGCCGGATGGGTTCTCGCGGGAGAACTGGGCGACCTTCGCCGAACTCGGCCTTCTCGCCTTGCCCTTCTCCGAGGAGCATGGCGGCATCGGCGGCGGGCCGGTCGAGACCATGATCGTGATGGAGGCCTTCGGCCGCGGGCTCGTGATCGAGCCGTATCTGGCGACGATCGTGCTGGGCGGCGGCCTTCTGCGCCATGGCGGCAGCGCGGCGCAGCAGTCCGAGATCCTGCCGCAGGTGGCGGCCGGAGAGACCAGTCTCGCCTTCGCCCATGTCGAGCGGAGCTCGCGCTACGATCTCGCGGATGTCGAGACGCGGGCGAAGCGGGACGGCGAGGGTTTCGTGCTCGACGGCGAGAAGGGCGTGGTGCTGCACGGCGCGACCGCCGACAAGCTCGTCGTCACGGCCCGGGTCGCCGGCGGGCGGCGCGACCGCGGCGGGATCGGCCTCTTCCTGGTCGACGGCAACGCGCCCGGCGTGTTGCGGCGCGGCTACCCGACCCAGGACGGCGCGCAGGCGGCCGAGATCACGCTCGAGACCGTGAGGGTCGGCCCGGATGCCGCCCTCGGCGATCCCGAGGGGGGGCTCGCGGCGGCGGAGCGCGTGGTCGACGAGGCGATCGCGGCACTCTCGGCCGAGGCGGTCGGGCTGATGGGCGAGATGCAGGACCTGACGGTCGAGTATCTGAAGACTCGCAAGCAATTCGGGCTTTCCGTCGGCTCGTTCCAGTCCCTCCAGCATCGCGCCGCCGACATGGTGGTGGCCAGCGAGCAGGCGCGCTCGATGTCCTATTTCGCGACCATGATGTCGGGCTCCGACGACGCGGCCGAGCGCGCCCGCGCCGTTTCCGCCGCCAAGGTCCAGATCGGCCGCTCCGGCCGCTTCATCGGGCAGAGCGCTGTTCAACTCCATGGCGGCGTCGGCGTCACGATGGAGTATCGGGTCGCCCACTATTTCAAGCGGATGACCGTGATCGAGACCCTTTTCGGCGATGCCGATTTCCATCTCGCAAGGCTCGCCGAAAGCGGCGGCCTGTTCGGGACGGCGTGAGCATTCAAGGGATAACCGAGAGGCAGCCATGCTCAGCACCGACATGACTCTGGAAGAACTAGCTGGTGAGATTCAAAAGAAGCGGGGTAGCGCTGCTAGGGCGGACTATTTCCAAAGTGTTTTTGAAAATATGTGCAAGCAAGGCCTTACGACAAACGATCCTGTAACGGTGCAATTCGGAGTAACCGGTGATGGGTACGCGCCTAATTACAGGATTTTTAGTTCAGGGTCTGAGACGCCGAGAATGTTTTGGGGTACCTACCATGGTGCGTGCGACGAGGACTTCCCTCAGGGCTGGAAACCCGACCGCGTAACCGCCGGACGGTTCGCCCTCTTGGACGTGAACAAGTTTCGCAAGGCCTGAAGTCGGATTGGAGTGCACCGTGTTTGAAATTTCCCCCCGCGCGGAAAAGCTGCGCGACCGCCTCACCGCCTTCATGGAGGAGCACGTCTATCCGGCGGAGCACGAATACGAGCACTTCGTCGCCAAGGCCGCCGACCGCTGGACCATCCCGCCCGTGATGGAGGAGCTGAAGCGAAAGGCGAAGGCCGAGGGTCTCTGGAACCTGTTCGTGCCGAAGCACCACGATCCCGACGCCCTCTCGAATGTCGAATACGGGCATCTCTGCGAGGTGATGGGACGCTCGCCGATCGGGGCCGAGCCGTTCAACTGCTCGGCGCCTGATACCGGCAACATGGAAACCATCATCCGGTACGGCACGGAGGCCCACAAGGAGCGCTGGCTGAAACCCTTGATGGAGGGCGAGATCCGGTCCTGCTTCGCCATGACCGAGCCGGCCGTCGCGTCGTCGGACGCGACCAACATCCAGACCGAGATCCGGCGCGACGGCGACGATTACGTCATCAACGGCCGCAAATGGTGGATCACCGGCGCGCCGGACCCGCGCTGCAAGATCTCGATCCTGATGGGCAAGACCGACCCCTCGGCCGAGAAACATCGCCAGCAATCGATGGTCCTCGTGCCGATGGACACGCCCGGGATTACGATCGTCCGGCCGCTGAGCGTCTTCGGCTATGACGACGCCCCGCACGGCCATGCCGAGATCACCTACGAGAATGTCCGGGTGCCGGCCTCGAACATCCTCCTCGGCGAGGGCCGCGGCTTCGAGATCGCGCAGGGGCGGCTCGGCCCGGGCCGGATCCACCATTGCATGCGGTCGATCGGCGTCGCCGAGCGCGCGCTCGAGACGCTCTGCCAGCGCGCGTTGACGCGCCACCCCTTCGGCAAGCCGATCGCCGACCAGGGCGTGACCCGCCACTGGATCGCCGAATCCCGGATGCAGATCGACCAGGCCCGGCTCCTCACGCTGCATGCCGCGCACATGATGGACACGGTCGGCAACAAGGGCGCCCGGGCCGAGATCGCGATGATCAAGGTCGTGGCCCCGAACGTCGCCTGCACGGTCGTCGACCGCGCCATCCAGGTCTGCGGCGCCGGCGGCATGAGCCAGGATTTCCACCTCGCCCACGCCTACGCCCATTCCCGCACGCTCCGCATGGCCGACGGCCCGGACGAGGTGCATCGCGAGACCATCGCCAAGATGGAATTGCGCAAGCACCAGGGCTCGAACATGCGGGGCGGGACGGCGGCCCCGGTGCAGTGATGGCCAGCCCGGCACTGCCGATCCACGCACCGCGTCATGCTGAGGAGGACCGCATAGCGGTCCGTCTCGAAGCACGCACCGGAGCCGTCCTGCGTGCTTCGAGACGCGGGCTCCGCCCGCTCCTCAGCATGACGCCGATTGTGGATCACCCGTGACCGATATCTCCGAAACCATCCCGGTCCGCGAGGCTCACCGCTTCGACACGACCCGGCTCGCCGCCCTGATCGGAGACAGGCTCGGCGAGCGTTTCGCCGAGCTCCGCCAGATGCGCGGTGGCCAGTCCAACCCGACCTTCCTGGTCGCGACCGACCGGGGCGAATACGTGCTCCGGAAACAGCCGCCGGGCGAACTCCTGCCATCGGCCCATGCGGTGGACCGCGAGTACCGGGTGATCGAGGCGCTCTCCCGCACCGACGTCCCGGTGCCGCGCGCGATCCTCTTCTCCGACGACCGCTCCGTCATCGGCACGCCGTTCTACCTGATGGAGCGGCTCCGCGGCCGCATCTTCTGGGAACCGACCCTCCCCGAACTGCCGCGGGAGGAGAGGGCCGCGATCTACGAAGGGATGGCGGATGCGCTCGCCCGACTGCACCTCGCCGACTGGAAGGCGATCGGCCTCGACGGCTTCGGACGGCCGGGCAATTACTTCGCGCGCCAGATCGGGCGCTGGTCGAAGCAATGGGAGGGGTCGCGCACCCGCGAAAACCCGGCCATCGACAAGCTCGCCGAATGGCTGCCGCGCCACGTGCCGGACAGCGAAGAGACCGCCATCTGCCACGGCGATTTCCGCATCGACAACATGATCTTCGCGCCCGACGCGCCACGCGTGATCGGCATCCTGGATTGGGAATTGTCGACGCTCGGCCATCCCATGGCCGACCTCGCCTATAATTGCCTGCCCTACATCAACCCGCCCGAGGCCTTCCGGGGGATGCGCGGCCTCGACCTCGCCGCGCTGGGCATTCCGGACCAGGCCGCCTATGTCGCCGCCTATCAGCGCCGGACCGGCCGCACGGACGCGATCACGCCGTTCCACCTCGCCTTCGCGCTGTTCCGCCTCGCCGTGATCCTCGAGGGAATTCTGGCCCGGGCGAAGCAGGGGAATGCATCGTCGAGCGATGCCGGCTCGCATGGCGACCGTGCGATCCTGCTCGCCAACCGGGGTTGGGAACTCGTGTCCTGATTCGGACCGCGGGGCCTGAGGCGGGGGTCGGCTGCTTTCTGTACCTCGTCAGGGCCTCTGCGCCCCCTGAACATCCGTCGTTGCGAGCGCAGCGAAGCGACCCAGCGCCCGCGCGCTGATTCCTGGGTGCTTCGTCGCTCACACTCCTCGCAATGACGACCGGTGGGCGGCTTCGCCCAAAGCCCGTCCGACTCCGGATCAGAAAGGCTGCCGAAAGCCGCCGCCGAGGCTCGGCGGCTTTTGCGGGTGAGCCTTCGCCAGGTAGTCGAGGATGAGGTCGCGGTCGGCGCCTTGGAGCTCCGGCATGTTGTGGCGCTGCGTCATCCAGGTCAGCGTCTCGTCCCAGCGCTCGCGGCTCATGCCCTGGTTCGAGACGAGCCGGTAGGCGTGACAGGCCGCGCAGAGGCCGAACGTCTCCTCGCGCCCGGGTCCGGCCGGCAGGTCCTCGACGGCTTCGGGCATCGGCGCCGCCGGCTGGGACCGGACAGCGACAGGCAGCAACGACGCGAGGACGAGAGCGGCCGCCGCTGGCCTCCAGCGAGAGCCGATCACCCGACGAGGATCGCCACGCGGTGCATGGCGTTGCCGCCATAGCCTTGCGGATTCCAGTTCGTCGGCACGTGCGGCTGCATGCGGCCCTCGGAATCCGTCGCCCGCGTCCAGATCTCGTAATAGCCGTCGGACGGCACCGAGACGCTCGCAGTCCAGCGGTGCCAGTCGTAGCGGTTCTTCGGGGCCGCTAGGGTCGCCGGCGACCAGGTCGAGCCGGCATCGGTCGAGACCTCGACCTTCGCGACCGTGAGATCGCCGGCCCAGGCCGCCCCGCGCAGGGACACGCTGCGGCTACCGGCCGCCATGCGGCCACCATTCCCCGGATGGGTGATGATCGACCGGACCGGCATGGATTCCAGGATGCGGAAATCCTTCTCGTCCGCCTTGCCGCCCGGAACCATCGGCTTCCTCGGCACCCGGTAGGAGGTGCCGGTCATCCCCTGTCCGTCGTGCTCGCGGTCGCGGAGCGTGATCCGGGTCACCCATTTGTGGGAGAGGGAGCCGGGCCATCCCGGGACGACGAGACGCAGCGGTCCGCCATGCAGGTGGGGGAGGGGCTGGCCGTTCATCGCGAAGACGAGAAGGTTGTGCTCGTCCGTCGCTTTCGCGATCGGCATGCCGCGCGACAGCGATTCCTTCGTCGTGTCGCCGGTGAGATGCGGATCGGCGCCGTAGTGGGCCGTGTAGGTGGCGCTCGGTTTCAGGCCGGCGGCCTTCAGCACGTCGGCCAGGGCAACACCCGTCCATTCGGCGCAGCCGATGCCGCCATTGGTCCAGGGGTTGCCCCTCGCCTGGGGCTGGAAGAACGAACGGCCGTTGCCGCCGCATTCGAGGACCATCCGGAGCGTCTTTGCGGGGAAGCGGCGCTTCAGGTCGGCCAGCGTCAGTTCGAGCTTCGTCTCGACCTCCCCGTCGACGATGAGCTTCCAGCTCTCCGGGTCGGCCGGAACCTCGGGCATGAGCCCGTTATTGCGGATAAAGAATTTCGCGATCGGGGTCGTGTCGTCGTCGAGCATCGCCTCGGGCGTCTCGGCCACGAGCGGGCGATCGCCGAGGAGGGCAAGCGACTTGTCCTTGCCCGGAACGTCGAGGACCGGGGAGCCGACCGTGCCTGGAGTCGTCTGGGCGGCGGCCGAACTCGCCAGGCCGGCGCCGATGGCAGCAAGCCCTGCGCCGGCCAGGAGGCCGCGCCGGCTCGCGCCCGGGGGCGTCGTCTCGGGTGGTTTCACGCCGAACGACATCAGGGCTTCCGCCGCGCGCGATCGATCGACCATGTCCGCCCTCCTGCCATTTCTTCCGTGTCGAACACGCCGAATGGCTGCCCGTTCCACGATACGGCATCGCTGAGGAAGTTTGTACTCCGGCTGGCCCAGGATCGGGCGATCAGCGCGGCTTGCGGATTCGCAGCACCTTGAAGAACCCGCCCGGGAAGACGGGCTGGAGCGGCAATGTTTCGAGCGAGCGCCGGCTTGCCCAGGCAATGATCCGCGAAGCCTTGAAATCGGAGCTCCAGCCGATCTTGGCGCAGAGCGGAGCGATCACGCTCTCGACACGCGCGAGCGCCCCCTCGTCCCGCCCGAAATGGTTGACAAGGACGATTTCGCCGCCCGGACGGAGCACGCGCGCCATCTCGTCCAGCGCAGATTCCGGGTCGGGCACGAGAGTGATGAGGAACTGGGCCGTCACCCCATCGAACGCGGCATCCGGGAAGCCGAGCCGGCACGCATCCATCACCTGCAGGCTCCTGACCTGCGCGAGGCCGCGGTTTCGGGCCTTCTGGCTCGCCCGGCGGAGCATGTCCCAGGACAGGTCGATGCCGTGCACCTCCGAACCCGGCCCGTAATAGCCGAGCGAGAGCCCAGTCCCGACCCCGACTTCGAGGATGCGCGGGCCGCTACGCTCGACGGCGGTCACGGCGGCGCGTGCCGCCGGTTCGGTCAGCTTGTCGTAGACGATGTCGTAGACCGGCGCCCAGCGCTGATAGGCCTTGCGCATCAAGGCCGTGGTCGGTTGCGCAGCCATGGTCAGGCCGCGTTCTGGACGGGATGCAGCTGCGCGGCCGGGCGCAGGATCGTGCCGCCGCCGAGGAGACGCGCGCCTGGCGTCTCGTCCTCGTAGAACACGCAGGCCTGGCCCGGCGACACGCCGTCGGCCGGCGACAGCAATTCCACTTCGACGCCATCCGGCCCGACCCGAAGCAAAGCCGGCTGAGGCGGACGGGTCGACCGCACACGGGCGGCGATCGGCAGGCCCTCGGCCGGAAGGTCGTCGAGTGCCCCGTCGCCGATCCAGTTCACGTCGCGGAGCGGCAGGCGCGAGGTGGCGAGCGCCGCGCGCGGTCCGACCACGACGCGCGCCCGTTCCGGATCGAGCGCCACCACGTAAAGCGGCTCGGCCGCCGCGATGCCGATGCCGCGGCGCTGCCCGACGGTGAAATGCACGATCCCGGCATGCCGGCCGAGCACCCGGCCGTTCAGGTCCACGACCTCGCCCGGCCGAACGGCATCCGGCCGCAACCGGCCGAGCACGTCACCGTAGCGGCCGCTCGGCACGAAGCAGATGTCCTGGCTGTCCGGCTTCTCGGCGATCCCGAGCCCGAATTCGCGCGCGAGCCGCCGAGTCTCGTCCTTGCCGAGCCCGCCGAGCGGAAAGCGCAGCCGGGCGAGCTGCTCGGCCGTGGTGGCGTAGAGAAAGTAGCTCTGGTCGCGATCGGGATCGGCTCCGCGGTAGATGGCCCGGCTCCCGCCTGTCTCCCGTGTCTCGGCATAATGGCCGGTCGCCAGCACGGCCGCGCCGAGTTCGCGGGCGGTGTCGAGGAGGTCGGTGAATTTCACCGACCGATTGCACTCGACGCAGGGGATCGGCGTCTCGCCGGCCGCGTAGCTCGCCGCGAAACGGTCGATCACCGCCTCGCGAAAGCGGGCCTCGTAATCCAGCACGTAATGCGGGATGCCGATCTGCTCGGCTGCGCGGCGCGCGTCGTGGATGTCGGCGCCCGCGCAGCAGCTGCCCGTCCGCGCGGTCGCGGCGCCGTGGTCGTAGAGCTGGAGCGTGATGCCGACCACGTCGTAGCCGGCGCGGGCCAGCAAAGCGGCCACGACCGAGGAATCGACGCCGCCGGACATGGCGACGACGACGCGGGTCGATGCGGGATCGCCCGGTAGGTCGAGAAGGTTGGGCATCGGGGGTCGTCGGCTGCAGCGCTGCGATCCTATAGCCGGGCCGGGCTGCCCCACACAATGCGGCTCCGGCCGCGCCGGCCGGCACTTCTTGCCGGGCCGGCGACCGAACCTGCCGCCCGGCTCGGACCTTTCGCTGGGTCGATCCGAGAACTGCGCATCATTCCAGGCACTTAAGAAGGGGAGGCGCTGGCCTGGAGCTTGCGCCCCTACCCGTGCCCCTCGTCGTGAGCCGTTCATCTTGTCCGTTGCCCAAGCCTCCGCCTCGTCCCCCCCGGGGACCGCACGCGCCCCAATGAGGCCGGAGCGACCGGCGCATGCGCGGGCGACGGAGCCGGCGTTGGCGGCCGACCGCCCCGCCGAGAGGTTCGTCGTTTCCGATGTCGCCGATCCGAAGGGCCGTCCGGATCCGGCTTCTCCGGGCTCCCGCCCGGCCGCGCCAGGCCGCACCGAAGCCCCGCCGAGCAAGGCGCAGGCTCGTGCCCCCGAGATGCCGCAGGACGAGTCGGTTCGGAGCCCGGATCTCTCAGCCGAGACAGAGGCTGCCGGCACGCCCGACGCCGAGCCGGCCTCCTCCGGGGAATTTCATAAGAAGACCACCTCAGCCGAAGAGGCAAGGCTCGGGGTCGCCGCGTCTCCGCCGCAGGACATAGCGCCAAGCGCGACCGTCTCGATCCCGACTCTGCCCCCGACGCCGGCCGTGGCTATGCCGGAACACGCGGTCCAAGACGGCCCCGTGACTGTGGCTGCCCGACCCGTTGCACCGGTCCCGGACTCGCCCCCGAGCGCGTCCGTCGCCGCGATGCCCGCGGCCGAGGTGCCTGGCCCTGGAGCCTCACCTGATCCCGACACTCTCGGGCCAAGAGATGAAGCCGCTGTCCTCGACAGGGCCGGACCATCGACGTCTCCGCCGGCTTTTCCGGAGGGCCGCATTGTCTCCGAGGACACCGCCTCCTCCGATCCCGCCCCCGACGACGTTGCGGCTGCCCCGGCTGCCCCGGCTGCCCCGGCTGCCCCGGCTGCCCCGGCCGGCCCGGCCGGCACGGCGATCATGCTCCCGCCGGACCTCGCCCGGGCGGGCGGGGGAGTTGCCGCGTCGGCCAGCACGGGCGGGGACGCAGTCCAACCCGCGTCCGGACCGGCGGGGCCGAGCCAAACGCGACACGCCCGCTCCGCTTCGGCCCCTGAAACGGCTCCGCCCGAGGCGGCATCGCCGGGCAAAGTCGTATCGGGGACGGCCGAAGAACCCGCACCGGAGGAGCAGCTGTCGCAAGCCGCCTCATCCGGCCCCGCCGCGGCCGAGGCGCAGCATTCCGGAGCCGGCGAGCGCGACCGGCGGGGCGACCCTGGCGCACTCGCCGCCCCCGGCGGCGCCGCCACGCCGTCCCCCATCACGGCAACGTCACCGGGCCTCGCCTTCGCGGTCCAGGCCGCTCGCGACGCTCCGCCGAGCATGCCCCAGGCGAGCCCTCATCCGGTCGTGGAAGGCGTGCCGATCTCCGGCGTTCCGGTCGAGATCGGCCTGAAGAGCCTCGGCGGCATCCACCGCTTCGACATCAGGCTTGCGCCGGAGGATCTCGGCGGCATCGACGTGCGGCTCGACATCGCCGAGGACGGCCGGGTTTCGGCCCATCTCCTCGTCGACAGGCGCGAGACGATGCAATGGCTCCAGCGCGACAGCGGCCAGCTCGAACGGGCGCTCGATCAGGCCGGACTGCGTACCGCGGACGGCGGCGTCTCGGTGACGCTGCGCGACCCGTCCGGAGGCGATTTCGGGCGCCAGGCCGGGACGCCCGGCGATCAAGGTCGCGGCGGAGCGGCACCGGGCCGTCCTGATGCAGACCCCGGCCTTCGCGAGGCCGGTGCCTCGCCGGACAAACGGATCTGGAGCCGCGCCTCCGGAATCGACCTTCGGATCTAGGAGACCAGAATGGCGACGGTCAGCGCGACGAACCCCTATGCGGGCCTGACGACGACCACGGCCACCGGCACGACCCCGGCGTCCGGGAACTCGCAGGAAATCGCGGGCAACTTCCAGCAATTCCTGCTGCTCCTCACGACGCAGCTGAAGAACCAGAGCCCGCTCGATCCCCTGGATACGAACCAGTTCACGCAGCAGCTGGTGCAATTCGCCTCCGTCGAGCAGCAGCTGAAGACGAACACCTCGCTCTCGACGCTGGTGGCCGGCGCGAAAGCCTCGACGGCGTCCTCCGCCGCAGGCCTCGTCGGGTCGAATGTCACCGTGGATGGCAGTTCGGCCGTGTTCACGAACGGCGCGGCTTCCTGGAGCCTGAACCCGGCCAAGGCCGCCGCCTCCGCGATCCTCAACATCAAGGATTCGACCGGCACCACGATCGCGACGCAGACGAAGGCGCTCGCGGCCGGACAACAGACCTTCACCTGGGACGGACGGACCGCGAATGGCAATCTCGCGGCCGCCGGCACCTACACGCTGGCCGTCACGGCCCGGGACGCAGCCGGGCAATCCGTGCCGGTCGCGACCGACGTCAGCGGAACCGTCAATTCGGTCGACATGACAGGCGAAACTCCGGTCCTCGTCATCGGTGCGAACCGCGTCCCGCTCTCCGGACTCAAGTCTATCGGGCAGTGATGCCACAAACCTTGCCAAGTTCTTGCCGAGACCTGTGGCAATCAGGTCACCCGCTTAGCTCATTCTTAAGCGCGCCGGGCTACGTTGCTCATCCTGTGGTCAGCGTGTGTGTGTGTGAGCGTAACATGACCGAGTTGATGCGCCCGCGGGTGAAATACGTGATCGGTCCCGATGGCAGTCCGCTGACCATCGCCGATCTTCCGCCTTCGAATACGCGGCGCTGGGTTATCCGCCGCAAGGCCGAGGTGGTGGCCGCGGTCCGGGGTGGTCTTCTCAGCCTCGAGGAAGCCTGCAACCGATACACGCTCACGGTGGAAGAATTCTTGAGCTGGCAGCAATCCATCGACGATCACGGCCTGGCAGGGCTCAGGACCACCCGGATTCAGCATTACCGGCAATAGTCTGCTGCGTGCCGCCCGGCAGGAAATGTCCAGGCCTTAACCAGACGCTAACCACGAACCCGGAAATTCCTGCCTAGCGGGGCGACGGTCGCCTTGCGTCGGCAGGTGCGGTAGTTGGGCGCATTCCTTGCAATCCTGTCGCGGTTCGGTCCGGGCCGGCTCGCCGCCATGGGAGCCGTGACGCTCGCGCTCGTCGGGTTTTTCGCCTTCGTCATCCTGCGGGTTTCACAGCCGCCGATGGGCGTGCTTTTCAGTGACCTGTCGGGCGGGGATGCCGGGGCGGTCCTGAAGGACCTCGACGCTCGCGCCATCCGCTACGAGACCCGCGACGAAGGCGCCACGATCCTCGTGCCGAAGGCCGACATCGCCCGGCTCCGGATGGACCTCGCCGCGAAGTCGCTGCCGTCCGGCGGCGGCGTCGGCTACGAGATCTTCGACAAGGGCGATGCTTTCTCGTCGACGAGCTTCGTCCAGAATATCAACCAGCTCCGCGCCCTCGAAGGCGAGCTCGCCCGGACCATCCGGTCGCTCGGGCGCGTGCAGAATGCCCGCGTCCATCTCGCGATCCCCGAGCGGCGGCTGTTCGAGCGCGACCGCGAGCCGCCCCGGGCCTCGATCGTCCTGAAGACGCGCGGCGAACTCGGCCAGGAGCAGGTCCAGGCCATCCGCCACCTCGTCGCCTCGGCCGTGCAGGGCCTCGCGGCGGACCGGGTGTCGATCGTCGACGAGCGCGGCCGTCTCCTCGCCGGCGGCTCCGGCGAAGGCGCAACTGCGACCGCGGCCTCCGGCGACGACCGCCGGACGGCGCTCGAGCAACGTCTTCGGCGCCAGGTCGAGGAGATCATGTCCGGCATCGTCGGACCGGGCCGCTCCCGCGTCCAGGTCGCGGCCGAACTCGACCTGAACCGCATCGAGAGCCGGTCCGAGAATTACGACCCCGAGAGCCGCGTCCTCCGCTCGAGCCAGACCCGCGGCGAGACGTCGAGCACGGCCTCGGCGGACGGCCAGGTCAGCGTCGGAAACGAGCTTCCCGGCGCCAGGGATCAGGCTCCCGCAACACCGCGCGACAGCAGCAACAAGACCGAGGAGGTCGCGAATTACGAGATCTCCCGCACCACCCGGACCGAGGTGACGGAAGCCGGACGGCTGAAACGCCTGTCGGTCGCGGTCGTCCTCGACGGCACCTACGTGAAGGGCCCGAGCGGCGAGACGACCTATCAGGCGCGGAGCAAGGACGATCTCGACCGGATCGGCGCGCTGGTCCGCACGGCGATCGGTTTCGACAAGGCGCGCGGCGACCAGGTCGAGGTCGTGAACATGGCGCTCGCCGAGGTTCCGACCGCATTCGCCGCTGAGCCGACATCCTTTCTCGGCTCGCTCCTCACTTTCACGCGGGACGACCTTCTCCGCTTCATCGAACTGGGCGTCATCTCGCTCCTCTGCCTGATCGTGCTCCTGGTCGTGGTCCGGCCGATGGTGAAGCGCGTCATCGCACCCGACGGGTTGTTCCCGGGCGCGGGCTTCGCGCTCGCCGGAGGCGCTGCGGCCTTGACGGGCGCGTCCGACGCGCCGGGCCAGATCGCCGGTTCCGCCCCGGCGAACGCGCTGGCACCGCCGCCGGCGGCGCTCTCGGCCTCGGCCGGCGCAGGAGCCCTCGCGACAGGTCCTGACGGCGTCGCGGCGACCACGCCCCAGCAGGCGGCCGAACAGCTGGCCCGGCTCGGCGAGCTCGCCCGCGCCAATCCGAAGGAGGCCGCCTCGGTGCTCCGCGGCTGGATGAGCGAGCGATGAGCGCTCCTGCGCCCACGGTCGCAACGCAGGACGCGCCGGCGCTGACGGGCCCGCAGCGTGCCGCCGCGCTGCTGATCCTCCTCGGCGAGGACCATGGGGCCGGCATCTGGTCGCAATTCAACGAGGCCGAGATCCGCACCGTCTGCTGCGCCATGGCCGAACTCGGCGCCATCCCGGGGAATGCGGTCGAACGCGTGATGGCCGATTTCGCGGCCGAACTCGGCGCGACCGGCGCCCTGACCGGTTCCGCCGACCGGGCCGAGGAACTCCTCGCCAAGATATTCCCGCCGGAGCGGGTCGCGGCCGTGATGGCGGATGTGCGGGGCGCCTCCGGCCGGCAGGTCTGGCGCCGCATGGCCCATGTCGCGCCCGAGGCCATCGCGAGCTTCCTCAAGGAGGAATATGCCCAGACCGTCGCCGTGGTGCTCTCCCGGCTCGGCTCCGACCAGGGCGGACGGGTGCTGGCGCTCCTGCCCGACCGGCTCGCAGGCGACGTCGTCCAGCGCATGCTCGTCATGGGCGAGGTTCGGTCGGAGGCGCTCGACCGGATCGAGGAGACCCTTTACCGGCACTTCTTTGCGGGGGGGCTCCGGAAGCCGGAAGCGGACCGCTACGAGATCATGGCCGACCGGTTCAACGCCTTCGACCGGCCGACCGAGGCGAGGTTCCTGGCCGCCCTCGAGACGAACGACCGCGACGCCGCCCAGCGCATCCGGGAGAAGATGTTCACCTTCGAGGACCTTCTAAAGCTCGATCCAGCCGGCTGCCAGACCCTGCTCCGGACCGTCGACAAGGACACGCTCGGCCGTGCGCTGAAGGGCGCGAGCGACGCCGCCCGCGCCTTCTTCTCCGCCAACATGTCGACCCGGGCCGCGAAGAACCTGCAGGACGAGATGGAATCGATGGGCCCGATCCGGATGAAGGATGTGGACGACGCCCAGTCGAAGATGGTCTCGGCCGCGAAGGCGCTCGCGGAAGCGGGCGAGATCCGCATCGTCAAGAACCGGGCCGACGACGAGGTCGTGCTGTGACCGCGCGGGCTGCACCATGAAGGTTCGACCGTTCAGCTTCGGCGAAGATCTCGGCGTTCCCGCCCAGGAGCGGCGCGCCGCGACCGAGCGCGCGGAAGCGGCCGAGCGGGCCGCCGTCGAGGCGGCTGCGCGGGACGGCTATGCCCGCGGTCTCGCGGCCGGCCGCCAGGAGGCTGCGGCTTCGACGGAGCAGCACCTCGCGGAGGCTTCCGACCGGCTCGCGAACGGCATCGGCATGGCATTGGCCGAGATCGACCGCCGTGCGGGCGACATCGAGCAGGACGCGCTCGCCTTCTTCGAGGCTCTTGCCCGAAGGCTCGCGGGCGAGGCCCTGGCCGCGCAGCCGCTAGGCCCGATCGGCGAGGCCGCCTCCGAGGCGTTCCGGCATCTCCGCGGGGTGCCTCACCTCGCCGTGCGGGTGAACGAGGACCTGGTGGACGGGGTCGAGGCCCTGCTCCGCTCCATGGCCCGCGACCGCGGCTACGAGGGCCGCATCATCGTGCTGGGCGAGGCCGACATTCCACCTGGCGACGCCCGGCTCGACTGGGCCGACGGCGGCATCGTCCGCGAGCGCCGCCACCTCGACGAGGCCGTCGAGGGCATCCTGTCCCGGGCGGCCCAGGCCGCTTCCATCTGACCACGCGAAAGACCTCCGAGATGAGCGCAGCCGGCGACCTTCCTCTTCCCCGTCTCGACGAGAGCGAGATGACCTTCGGACCGAATGCCGGTCCTCGAGAGGCCCCGGCCCGGCGGGTGCCGGCGGATCTCGACCAGCTTCTCGACGTGCCCGTCACGGTCTCGGCCATCCTCGGCCATGCCCGGATGCCGATCGGAGAATTTCTGAAGATCGGGCCCGGCGCGCTTCTGGAACTCGATCGCCGTGTCGGCGAGGCGGTCGACATCCGGGTGAACGATCGCCTGGTCGCGCGGGGCGAGGTGGTCCTGGTCGACGATCGCCTCGGGGTCACGATGACCGAAATCGTCATGCCGGCCGCCTAGCACCGCACAGGGACACAGGACCATGCGTCTTCTCATCATCGGCCGGCTCTCGAGCGAGCTCATCGCGGCCTCCCGCATTGCCATGAACCGCGGCGCCGCCGTCACCCAGGCGGACAGCGTCGCCCAGGGCGTCGCGGTGCTCCGGACCCGCGGCGCCGATCTCGTCATGATCGACGTCCTCCTGTCGGTCCGCGATCTCGTCGCCGCACTCGAGGCGGAGCGCATCCGCACGCCGGTCGTCGCCTGCGGCACCGCGACCGACGCCCGCGCGGCGGTGGCGGCGATCCAGGCCGGGGCCAAGGAATACATCCCGCTGCCGCCAGACCCCGAGCTGATCGCGGCCGTGATCGAGGCCGTGGCCTCGGACAGCCGCTCGTTCATCTGGCGCGACCCCGCCATGGAGAGCGTGGTGAAGCTCGCCGAACAGGTCGCCCGCTCGGAAGCCTCGGTCCTCGTCACGGGCGAGAGCGGAACCGGCAAGGAGGTGCTGGCCCGCCATCTCCATGCGAAATCCGGCCGCCGCGACCGGCCCTTCGTCTCCGTGAATTGCGCGGCCATCCCGGACGCCCTCCTCGAATCGGAGCTGTTCGGCCACGAGAAGGGCGCCTTCACGGGCGCGGTCGCGCGCAGGATCGGCAAGTTCGAGGAGGCTTCTGGCGGAACGCTCCTGCTCGACGAGATCTCCGAGATGGAGGTTCGGCTCCAGGCGAAGCTGCTCCGCGCGCTGCAGGAGCGGGTGATCGACCGGGTCGGCGGCTCCCAGCCGGTCCGGGTGGATATCCGGGTCATCGCGACCTCGAACCGGAACCTGACGGACGAGGTCCGCAAGGGCACCTTCCGGGAGGACCTCCTCTACCGGCTGAACGTGGTCCATCTCCGGATCCCGCCCTTGCGCGAGCGGCCGGCCGACATCCTGGAACTCGCGACCTTCTTCGCCCGCCGCTATGCCGACCTGAACGGCGTGCCGGTCCGTCCGCTGTCGCTCGAGGCGAAGCGGCTCATGACCCGCTCAGCCTGGCGCGGCAACGTGCGCGAACTCGAAAACACCATGCACCGCGCCGTGCTGCTCGCGAACGGCGACACGATCGATGCGGAAGCTATCCGGGCACCGGATGGGGCCAGCCTCACGCCGGCCGGTGGCGAGCCCGCCTCCCGTGCGGCCGCGACCGCGGAAGCCGTGACCCGGGGACTCGTCGGCCGCACGGTCGCCGCGGTCGAGAAGGACCTCATTCTCGACACGCTCGACCATTGCATCGGCAACCGGACCCACGCGGCCCGCATCCTCGGCATCTCGATCCGCACGCTGCGAAACAAGCTTGCGGAATATATCGCCGAGGGGGTTCCGGTCGCGGAGCCCGGAGCCACGCGGTCGGCCGCGGCTTGAGCATCGCCAAGATCGCCGGCGGCAGCCCGGCATCGGTGCCGTGAATTACCGGCACGCTTTCCACGCCGGAAACTTCGCCGACGTCATGAAGCATGCGCTTCTCGTCCGCATGTTGCTGCATCTCCGGCGAAAGGAGACGCCGTTCCGCTTCATCGACACCCATGCCGGGCTCGGCTTCTACGACCTCACAGCATCGGAGGCGGAACGCACGGGCGAATGGCGCGAGGGGGTCGGCCGTCTCGACGCTCCGTTGCCGGACGCGGCCGAAGCCCTCATCGCGCCCTATCGCGAGATCCTGGCCGCGACGCAGGCGCGCCATGGGCCGCACACCTATCCGGGTTCGCCCGCTATCGCCCGCGAACTGCTACGGCGGCAGGACCAGGCGGTGCTCGTCGAGAAGCATCCGGCCGATGCTGTTACGGTCACGGGGCGCTTCAACACGGTCCGGAACGTCAAGGTCCTGGAGATGGACGGCTGGGTGGCTTTACGCAGTCTCATTCCGCCGCGGGAGAGACGCGGACTGGTCCTCGTCGATCCGCCCTACGAGGAGCCGGGCGAGTTGGCGAAAGCGGTTGAAGCCCTCTCGCGCGCGAATCGCAAATGGCCGTCCGGCATGCTCGCGCTCTGGTACCCGGTGAAGCGTGCGGACGAGGTCGACAGGGCGATGTCGCATCTGACGACCGAGCCGCCGGCGCCCGTTCTGCGCCTGGAACTCCTGCTGGAGCTGCCGAACGATCCGGCCCGGCTGAGCGGCTGCGGTCTCCTGGTCGTCAACCCGCCCTGGACTCTGGCCTCGGAGGCGCGAACGCTGCTCGAGGCCTTGGCCGAGCGGCTGGGGCGGAGGCAGGCGAGCGTTGTCGTCGAGGCCTACGACCGCCGCGTCGGGCCATGACCTGACGCGGCGATCAGGTTGGTGAGACGCCTCAGGCGCCCGAGCTGGCCCGTCGGCCGCGCGCCGCGGGTGCGCGAACCGGTTCCGCCTCGGGGCGGCGCTGGCGTCCGAGCCCCATCGACTTCGCGAGTTCGGACCGCTGCTTGGCGTAATTCGGGGCGACCATCGGGTAGTCGGCCGGGAGGCCCCACTTCTCGCGGTATGTTTCGGGCGTCAGGCCGCGGCCGCTGAGGTGGCGCTTCAGAGACTTGTAGTTCCGGCCATCCTCCAGGCTGATCAGGTAATCCGGCGATACCGACTTCTTGATGGAAACGGCCGGCACGGGCCGTTCGGCCTCCGGGCCAGGCTTTTGCTGGCCAAGTGAGACGAGGGAGGTGTGGACGGACGCGATCAGATCCGGAATGTCGCTCTTCTGAACGGCGTTGTGCATCACAAAGGCAGAGACCACGTCCGCCGTCAGCTCGATCAAGTTCGGCTGACCGGCTTGTTCCTGGTTATCCATACCTAATGTACTTCTTTTCGAAAATGAGAGATGCGGGGCAATGCTCTCCCGGGTGAGCTATGTCAAGTCTTCGCTCGATTGGCGCCGGCAATTTCCGCCAGTCTAGATGCATTACAAGCTGTGCGATCGAGGCCGATCTGATTGACGTTCAACGCTGGGCTTTAACTGCGCTATAGTGTCCTCTACGGTTGCAGAACGGGAGCCGAATAGGCCGGAAAGCGCCCGTCGGTCCCGATATCGGCCATCAGGCCAGCCGCCCGGGCAAAGACCCTCCCGTTCCCTGGAACGCCTCTGGCGTCCGGGATTCGATGAGCGATGTCCGCTAGGAGCGGTGATGCCGGGGAGGGATCGCTCGCCCGAGAGCACGAGCGGCTGGCGCTGCCATGAATTTTTCTAATAAGCGCACAGACACATGCCGGGTTATGAGTGGTGGAGGACCGGCGTCGCCCATCAGGTTTGCCCGCGCTCCTATCAGGACTCGAACGGCGATAATCTCATCGGGATCACGCGCCGGCTCGACGATGTGGCGGATCTTGGCGTCGCCGCGGTTTGCATCTCGCCGATTTGCCCTCGTCGATGGCGGATTTTCCGCTACGACGTCCGATGACTGCGGCCTCGATCCGCTCTTCGGCACGCTCGCCGACGTGGACGAAGGTGAGCAGGATCTGCTCATTCTGCTCAACCTCGACGCGGAACCCCATACGGCCGAGCTTCGTTCTGAAACCGAGCGCGGGAGGGTTATGTTTCCACCTGTCTGGACAGGGCGGAGACGAGGTTGGCCCCGATCATGCGGCGGCCGAACGAGGCCCTGCTGTTGACTGTGCGTTAGGGTCGGGCTTCTATGGTGCAACGCACAATAGACGGTTCGTTACGCTCCTACCGAATACTCGTTTCAGGAGAGTGAGCCTTGATCCATCGTCGTGCGGTGCGGTACTCGGCCCCGAGATGAACCCTCCTGTCCCTCACCTCGCGTCGCGCCAGCCTTTTGCCGGCGGTATCGAGGGTTTTCTCCGGACGGGGGCGTTGGGTGAGCGCGAGAGCCCGCGCCGGATCCTCTACGTCACGTCTGAGATGTCGGACTTCATCAAGGCGGGCGGCCTTGGCGACGTGTCGGCCGCTTTGCCCCGCAGTCTGCGGAGTCTCTACGACGTTCGGGTCCTGATCCCGGGTTACCGGCAGGTCGTCTCCGAACATCCCGACCTCGAGATCGTGGCTCGCCTCGATGCGGCGCATGGCCTTCCTGCTTGCGAGCTGGGACGGGTGATCTCGGCGGACGGGCTGATCATCTATGTGATCGTCTGCCCGGATCTGTATGACCGCGAGGGCTCGCCTTACGGCGACCAGAGCGGCACGGACTTCCTCGACAACGACCTCCGCTTCGCGCGCCTCGGTCTTGCGGCGGCCCAGATCGCGGCCGGGATCGGCGATCTCGGCTGGAAGGCCGATCTGCTGCACCTCAACGACTGGCCGTCGGCCCTTGCCTCGGCCTATCTCGCCTGGGGCGGGACGCCTTGCCCGAGCGTCCTGACGATTCACAACCTCGCCTATCAGGGTCTCTTCGACCGCAATCGCCTCCCGACACTCGGCGTCCCGGATTCGGCCTTCCAGATCGAAGGCGTCGAGTTCCACGGCAAGATGTCCTTCCTGAAGGCCGGCATCGTCTACGCGTCCCACGTCACCACCGTCTCCGAGACTTACGCCCACGAGATCACGACGCCGGAATTCGGCTGCGGGCTCGACGGCCTGCTGCGCCGCTGCGAGCGGGAAGGGCGCCTCACCGGCATCCTGAACGGGATCGACGAGACCTGGGATCCACGAACAGACGCGCATCTCGAAAGCCCCTTCGGCACGAACGACCTGAAGGGCAAGCAGTCGAATGCGGACGAGGTGCGGCGGGATTTCGGTCTCGCCGTCTCGCGCGGGCCGCTCTTCGCAGTCGTGTCGCGGCTCGTGCACCAGAAGGGTGTCGACCTCACGATCGAGTCGACCGAGACCATCGTCCGGCAGGGTGGCCAAGTCGTGGTGACAGGCCGCGGCGAGGACCGTTTCGAGAGCGAACTCGAGACGCTGTCGCGACGCTATCCCGGCCAGGTCGGGGTTCGGATCGGCTTCGAGGAAGGCACCGCCCGTCGCATGTTCGCCGGCAGCGACTTCCTGCTGATGCCGTCGCGCTTCGAGCCTTGCGGCCTCTCCCAGATGTACGCCCAGCGTTTCGGCTCGCTCCCGATCGCGCGCGAGACAGGCGGCCTCGCCGATACGATCGAGGACGGGGTGACAGGCTTCCTGTTCAAGGACGCCTCGCTCGCGGCCATGCTCGGCGCGATCTACCGGGCGGTCGACGCATACGGCTCGCGCCGGAAGCTGAACTCCATGCGCAAGGCCGCGATGGGCCGGAGCTTCGCGTGGACCCGCTCCGCCGCCGGCTATGCCGGCGTGTATGACCGGGCCACGGCGTCGGCGGTGTAGCCCGACCGTCATTCCGAGGGTTACGGGTTGTCGCCTTGGACGAGCCCCGGATGACGGATCAGGTCACGCCATCTTCTGTGCGAGGCCCCCCGCCCGCTCGATGAAGCTCGCCACCTCGTCCGCGCCGATTCCGCCCCGGACATTCGCGAAGACATAGGGCCGCGCCCCACGCATCCGCTTCGTGTCCTCCTCCATGATCCCGAGATCGGCGCCCACGAAGGGGGCGAGGTCGATCTTGTTCACGACGAGGAGGTCGGACCGGGTGATCCCGGGGCCGCCCTTGCGGGGGATCTTTTCGCCGCCCGCGACGTCGATGACGTAGATGGTCAAGTCGGCGAGTTCGGGCGAGAAGGTCGCGGCCAGGTTGTCGCCGCCGGATTCGATCAGGACGAGGTCGAGATCCGGGAAGCGGACCCGCATGTCGGCGATTGCCGCGAGGTTGATCGAGGCATCCTCCCGGATTGCCGTATGTGGGCAGCCGCCCGTCTCGACTCCGAGAATGCGCTCGAGCGGCAGCGCCTCGGCCACCGCCAGGATGCGGGCATCCTCCTTCGTGTAGATGTCGTTCGTGATGGCGCAGAGGTCGTAGCGGTCCCGGAAGCGGCGGCAGAGCGCCTCCATCAGGGCGGTCTTGCCCGATCCGACCGGTCCGCCGATCCCGACCCGGAGAGGTCCGTTCCTCGATGCGGTCATGACCTGAACAGCCTCGTATATTGCGTTTCGTGCCGGAAGGAGCCGAGATCGGCCCGGAAGGTCGAGGCGGAGACGTCGTCGAGGTCGAGCCGAAGCACGTCTCCGGCCAAGTCGTCGAGCCGCGGCACGAGCCCGGCGAGCAGGCGCTGGCCCGCGGTCTGGCCGATCGGAGCAAGCCGAATGGCGGCGGAGACGAGGTTCCCGGCCATCGCCGTGAGCTGCCCGCGCAAGACGGCCGCGAGCGGCACGCCATGCAGGGCCGCGGCGAGCCCGAGCGCGACCGGATAGGCGACCCGGCCGAGGGTTCGGGTCATCTCCGAGAGGCCGGGGGCCGGCCATGCTGCGAGGATCACGTCGAGGAAGCTTCGGCCCTGCTGGGCGGTCTCCAGCCACAATTCGGCCGAGGCGGCGAGCGCGAGGGCGAGGTCGTTCGCCTCCTCCAGCGCGGCCGTGTCCCCGGCCGCAGCGGCCCGATAGGCTGCCGCGAGCAGGATCGCATCGTTGCGTCCGGCCCCTTCGAGAAGAAGCGTCTCGAGCCAGGCCGCGAGACTGGTCTCGTCCGCGACGTCGCCCGCTTCCACCGCCCATTCGAGCCCGTGCGAATAGGCGTAGCTGCCGACCGGAAAGGCTGGCGACAGCCAGCAGATCAGCCGGCTCGAGTCGGCCTCAGCCATGCTTGTGGGCGTGGCCGTGGGCGTGGTGATCGTGCCCGCAGCCGCATGCGTCGCCATGCGCGTGGGCCGCGTGGCCATGATCGTGGTCATGCTCATGGTCATGCCCGTGTCCGCCCTCGTAGGCGCCGCGCTCGGGCCGGAACGGCCGCTCGACTTCGCGCGCGGTGGCGCCGAGCCCGCGCACCATCTCCAGAAGGACGTGGTCGTAGGGAATGTAGAGCGCCTCCTCGCCGATCTCGGCAGCCACATGCCGATTGCCGATATGCCAGGCGACCTTCATCAGCCGGAGCGGGTTGCCGGTCGTGATCTCAATCAGGCGCTCGGGCGCGGCCCGGACCTGCACCAGCCGCCCGTCTTCGAGCTTCACGGCATCGCCGTCGTCCAGCACCGTCGCCCGATCGAGGTCGAGCAGGAAGGCGAGGCCGCCCTCTGCCGTCATCGCGAAGCGCCGGCGGTGGCGCCCCTCATGGTCCAGCGTGAGCGTATCCGCGACGCGCTCGGCCTTCACGGCGGGCCGACGGACGATCGTGGTGGCGCGGATCATCGAGGGTCTCCTTGTTCGAGGCCTGGAAACGCCTCTAGTCCCGGGGCGGGCTGAGCCGGAAAGCCGGCCCGCATCTCGTTCTCCGTCATAGCACGCGGCCTGCGATCTGCATGCCCGACCTGCGTGCTCTAGACCCGGGCGTCTCGGGTCATGCCGCCACGCGCTGCGGCTCGTTCAGGTGAAGGTAGGCCGGGTCGAAGTCGCCGGCCTCCATCAGGCGGTCGAGGTCGGGAACCGTCAGCTTGTTCTGTCTCAGCTCGATGAGTCCGGAGGCCCTGAGGTCCTGGATGACCCGGTTCGCGTGGACGACCGTCATGCCGGTCGCCTCGGCGATTTCCTGCTGCGTGATCGGGAAATCACAAGTCTCCTCGGTCGCAAGCCCGACGGCCTTCGACCGAACGAGGGTCTCGCAGAGGAGGTGAGCGATCCGGGCGTGGGAGTTTCGCTGCCCGACATTGGCCAGCCATTCCCGAAAAATCGAGCCGTCGACGAGCGTCGTGCGCCAAAACGCGTCGCCGATCCGAGGAAAGCGCTCGTAGAGTTCGCGCATGGCCTCGTGTCGAATGAAACCGACCTTGCATGGCGTCAGGGTCGCGAGACTGCTGTCCAGGACGCGAAGGTGAAGGCTTTGCAGGTCGGGCACATCGCCGGCAAGATGGAACGCCATGATCTGGCGCTTGCCGTCTCCGGTCAGCTTGTAGGTGCAGACGACGCCATCCAGAAGCAGGCAGCAGCGGGAGGGACGGTCGCCTTCCCGAACGATGTCCTGGTCCGCCTTCAACTCCACGACCTGCATCGGCAGGTCGACGATCGCTCTCTTCTCCTCTTCCGAAAGAGCGAAGATGCTTTCCAGCCGTCTGACGAACGGCTGCGAATGGGAACCAGGCTTGGTGGCCACGAGGGCGCTCCGTGGAACTGGCGGGAGCGCTGGTCTCTCTCGGGCGTCAGCGAGCCATTCGGGAGCCGACGATAGCGGACTTCTATGCTCTAAGCTGTCCTGTGTCACTATCGTAGTTTAGCAAGCGGTGCAGCCCGCCCAAGGCCGTCGCGCCAAGCCCGGGCAAGGTCTTCCTGGAAGGCGGGCGAAGCGATACGGATCATCCGCTCCGCGCGCTCGCTGAGCGTCGCCCCTCTCAGGTCGGCAACGCCGTATTCCGTCACGACCAGGTCCGCGTCGCTCCGCGGCAGGGTCACCGCGTCGACCCGGCAGACGATGCGGCTCGCGTCACCGGCGAGGGCGGTCGCCGGGAGCGCGATGATGGAGCGTCCGCCCTCGCTCGCGAGCGCACCCCGGACGAAATCCACCTGGCCGCCGATCGCGCCGACATAGACCCCGCCCGCCAGTTCGGCATTGACCTGGCCCGTAAGGTCGACCTCGATCGCGGAGTTGATGGCCCGGAAGTCCGGGATGCCGGCGATCGTCGGGTGATCGTGCGTGTGGGAGGCGGGCCGAACCTCGATCGCCTTGTTGTCGTGCACGTAGTCGAACAGCCGTCGGGTCCCGAGAACGACATTCGTGACCGTCACGCCACGATCGGAGGGCTTGCGGGCATTCGTCACCGCACCGCTCTCGATCAGGTCGACACAGATGTCGCCGATCACGCCGGAATGGATCGAGAGATCGCGGTGGCCCCGCAATTCCGAGAGCACGGCTACGGGTGCCGCCCCGACCCCGAATTGCAGGCAGGCGCCGTCCGGGATCAGAGCGGCGACGTGCCGGGCGATCCGGGCTTCGGCATCGCCGAAGCGGGCCGGTTTGAGATCCTGCGGCGCGACGTCGGCTAAAACCAGGGGATGGGGCTCGACACCGGCCGGCAGGGTCGCGCCATGCGTCCAGGGTGCGTCGGGATTGACCTCCGCGATCACGAGGCGGGCGTGCCGCGCCGCCGCCGCGACGTAATCGTTGGCGAGGGACAGGCTGTAGCCGGAGCGGCCCTCGGGAGGTGGCGCGACCTGCAGGAGGACCACGTCGGCCCGAAGGTCGCCGGCGGCGAAAGCCCGTTCGATGCGGCTGTAATGCCAGGGCAGGATGTCGAGCCGACCCGAACGGGACAGCCGGCCGTTCGTGCCGACGCCACCATAGGCCCGGAACGACATGCCCCCGGTCGCTTCGGGCGCGAACGTGTCGGAGAACATCATGCCGAGGAAGCAGGTGATCGGGCCGATCTCGTCCTTCTGCGCAACGAGCCGGCGCGTCAGCGTCAGCGGCTCCGCCGTGCCCTGCCCGCACAGCACCACGTCGCCCGGCCGCACGAGGCCGGCAAGATCGAGGTCGCGGGAGTTCAGAATCACGGGAACGGGCGATTATTCAGATGACGCCGCCGAGCGAGCACCCACGTGGCGATCACGCATGACGACATGCCGGCAGGCGCGAGGCGGACCATCAACATGCGAGGAAGCCGGAGGTGACCACCGTCGATCCCTCGCAGGGAAGATTCTTGGGGAATGGTGCCGCAAGAGGGATTCGAACCCCCGACCCCCTCATTACGAATGAGGTGCTCTACCAGCTGAGCTATTGCGGCGACGGCCCCTTCTAGCCCGGCAGGACGGTTCCGCCAAGATGCTGTCCGGGATCAACCGTCAATAGATGGCGGACGCCTCGACGGCGTGCCGACGACGAATATCGTCGCGGGTGGTTGCAGCTCCGGCGGCACGGAGCTTCTGCTATCTCGGAGAGGTTGAAACAGGCCGCGCGCAGGGCTCAACGCAGGCATTGCAGGGGAGTGTCGGCGATACGGGCCAGGATGGCGTTGGCGCGGGCGCTCTGGCGTGCGGTGGGCCGGGCCGGATTGCGGCGGAGCGGGTTCGGAAGCGCGATGACGAGGAGGGCCGCCTCGCGTCGCGACAGGTCGGCGGCGGGTTTGCGGAAGTGGCGTTGCGCGGCGGCCTCGGCTCCGAAGATGCCGTCCCCCCATTCGGCGATGTTGAGATAGACCTCGATCATCCGGCGCTTCGACCAGACGAGGTCGAGATACATGGCGATCGGGATTTCCATCGCCTTCCGGACCACGGAGCGGCCGGGCCAGAGAAACAGGTTCTTGGCGACCTGCATCGGGATGGTGGAGGCGCCGCGGCTCGGCCCGCCTTCGTCCGCGTCCTCCATCACCTCGTTCAGGGCGTCCCAGTCGACTCCCTTGTGCAGGCAGAAGCGGGCGTCTTCGGAGGCAGCCGCGGCCGCCGGCAGGGAGGAGGCGATGGAGGCGAGCGGGACGAAGCTGCGGCTCGCGCTCTCCCCCGTCAGCCACCGGCCCAGCATCAGGGTCGAGACCGGCGGGACGGCGATATAGGCGAGCCCCAGGCCGAGCACGAGCAAAGGGTAGGCGAGGGCGAGTAGGACGAGAACCTTGAAGGCGCGCCTCACGGCCGCGTCACACCGTGACCTGCGTGCCGACTTCGACCACGCGGCCGGTCGGGATCTGGAAGAAGTCCGTCGCGTCGGACGCGCTCCGCGCCAGCGCGATGAAGAGCTTGTCCTGCCAGAGCGGCATCGAGGACTTGAGCGCCGGTCGGATCGAGCGGCGCGACAGGAAGAACGAGGTCGACATGATGTCGAACTTGAAGCCGAGCTTCCGGAGCAGCGCGAGGCTGCGCGGGATGTTCGGCGTCTCCATGAAGCCGAAATGCAGCTCGACCGTCCAGAACGAGTCCCCCACATGCTCGATCGTGACGCGATCCTGGGAGGCCACGCGCGGCATGTCGAGCGACCTCACGGTCAGGACGATGTTGCGCTCGTGCAAGACCTTGTTGTGCTTCAGGTTGTGGAGGAGGGCGGAGGGCGCGGTGGTCGGGTCGCTCGTCAGGAATACGGCCGTGCCCTTGACCCGGTGCGGCGGGCTCCGCTCCAGCATGCCGACGAGTTCGGTCAGGGGCACGTCCGTCTTCCGGGTCTTGTCGAACAGGATGCGGGTACCCTTCACCCAGGTCCCCATGACGAGGATCAGGAAGGCTGCCAGCAGGAGGGGCACGTAGCCGCCCTCGAACACCTTGAACAGGTTGGCGCTCAGGAAGCAGAGCTCGAGCGCGATGAACGGCATGATGGTCAGCGCCGCGCGGGCCGTGCTCCAGCCCCAGACATGCCGGGCCACGATGAAGGACATCGCGCCGGTGATCAGCATCGTGCCGGTCACCGCGATGCCGTAGGCGGAGGCGATCGCGGTCGACGATTTGAAGAGAAGCACGAGGACGATGACGCCGATCAGGAGCAGGCTGTTGATCTGCGGCAGGTAGATCTGCCCGGAATGCGTCTCCGAGGTGTGTCGGATCTCGAGGCGCGGAAGGAGCCCGAGCTGCACCGCCTGCCGCGAGAGCGAGAAGGCGCCGGTGATGTTCGCCTGCGCGGCGATCACCGTCGCGGCGGTCGCCAGGAGCACCAGCGGCAGGAGGCCCCATTCCGGCACGAGCCTGAAGAAGGGCTCCGCGGCTGCGTCCTGGTCGTGCAGCACGAGGGCGCCCTGGCCGAGATAGTTGAGCGTCAGGCACGGGAAGACGAGGAAGAGCCAGGCGCGCTGGATCGGCTTGCGGCCGAAGTGACCGAGATCGGCGAAGAGCGCCTCCGCGCCCGTGACGGCCAGGAACACGGCGCCGAGCGCGATCAGCGCGGCGTGACCGTGACTGAGGACGTATTCGACCGCATAATAGGGGTTCAGGGCCCGGAAGATGCCGGGTTCCCGGGCGATATGCGGCAGCGCCGCGATCCCGATCGTGAGAAAGAACACCACCATGATCGGCCCGAAAAAGGCCGCCATGCGGGCCGTGCCATGGCTTTGCACCATGAACAGGCCGAGGATGATCGCGATCGTGATCGGCAGGATGTAGGGGGTGAATGTCGGGGTGACGAGCTTCAGGCCCTCGACGGCGGACAGGACCGAGATCGCAGGGGTGATCATCGCGTCGCCGTAGAACAGGGCGGCGCCCAGCATGCCGAGGGCCAGGATGATCAGGCTGCCGCCGGTTGCCTTCCTGGCGAGGGCCATGAGGGACAGCGTGCCGCCTTCGCCGTTATTGTCGAGGCGGAGAACGATGGTCACATACTTGAGCGTCACGATCAGGGTCAGCGCCCAGAGGATCAGCGAGGCCACGCCGTACACTTCGCCCGGCGTGATGACCCCATCCTCCTTGGCCGTCGCGAGAGCCTCGCGGAAGGCGTAGAGCGGGCTCGTGCCGATATCGCCGTAGACGACCCCGACCGAGCCGAGCGTCAGGGTCCAGGCGCTGGTGTGCTTGCGGGCATCGTTCAGCGCGGAATCGGACGGCGGACCGGCGTCGATAGGGGGCGCCGGCGAGGCCTTGACGTGAGCCATGGTCAGCCCCGCCCTTCCAGGAGGGCGGACGCGACGGCGCGCCCGTGCCGTGAAGCACGGGGCGGCCTGCAGATGAGATGGGGCATGATGGTGTCTCGGCGTCCGGCTATTCCGCCGCGGCGCGCGCTCCTGCGCCGTAACGGCGCTCGATATACTGCCCGACGAGGGCCTTGAAGTCCTGCGCGATGGCGGGGCCCCTCAGCGTCATGGCCTTCTGGCCGTCGATGAAGATCGGTGCGGCCGGTGTCTCGCCGGTGCCGGGCAGGGAGATGCCGATATCGGCATGTTTCGACTCGCCCGGGCCGTTCACGATACAGCCCATCACGGCGACGTTCAGGTTCTCGACGCCCGGATAGGTCCGCTTCCATTCCGGCATCGAGACGTGGATCCAGTCCTGGATGTCGCGCGCGAGCTCCTGGAAGACGGTCGAGGTCGTGCGGCCGCAGCCCGGGCAGGCGGCAACGAGGGGTACGAAGGTCCGGAAGCCCATCGTCTGCAGGATCTCCTGGCCGACCTTGACCTCCACGGTCCGGTCGCCGCCCGGCTCCGGGGTCAGCGAGACCCGGATCGTGTCGCCGATGCCTTCCTGGAGCAGGATCCCGAGGGCGGCAGAGGAGGCCACGATGCCTTTCGAGCCCATGCCGGCCTCGGTCAGGCCGAGATGGATCGCGTAATCCGAGCGCCGCGCGAGGTCGCGGTAGACCGCGATCAGATCCTGCACGGCCGAGACCTTGGCCGACAGGATGATGCGGTCGCGCGGCAGGCCAATCTCCTCGGCCCGGGCGGCCGAGCCCAGAGCCGATTGCACCATCGCCTCGCGGGTGATCGCCCGCGTCGGCAGCGGGTTCGCGGTGCGGGCATTCTCGTCCATCAGATGCGTCAGGAGCTCCTGGTCGAGCGAGCCCCAATTCGCGCCGATCCGCACGGCCTTACCATGCCGCGCCGCGAGTTCGACGATGGCGCCGAACTGCCGATCCTTCTTGTCCTTGAAGCCGACATTGCCCGGATTGATCCGGTATTTCGCCAATGCTTCTGCGCAGGCCGGGTGGTCGGCGAGGAGCTTGTGGCCGATATAGTGGAAGTCGCCGACGAGCGGCACGTCGACGCCCACGCGGTCAAGTCGCTCGCGGATCTTCGGCACGGCCGCGGCTGCCTCGTCGCGGTCGACCGTGATGCGCACGATCTCGGACCCGGCCCGGGCGAGGGCCGCGACCTGCGCGACGGTGCCGTCGATATCGGCCGTGTCGGTATTCGTCATCGACTGGACGACGATGGGTGCGCCACCACCGACCAGGACCGAGCCGACCCGGACGGGAACGGTGCCGTGACGTCTCGCGGGACCCGCGATCTCGGACATAAAAGCCCCTTCGATCGGCACGCTGAACGTGCCGCCTTTGGCTGAGAGCGTTACCGCCGCGGCCCCTCCGCCGTCAATGTGACCGAACGGGGCGGCCTCGAGCCGCCCCGTTCTAGTCCCCGTGAATGACGGTTCCGTTTAGACGCTCGTCGGACCGTTCGCCCGGCGCCTGGCCATGTAGGCGTCGAACTCCTCACGGTCCTTGGCACGCTTCAGGTCGTCGACGAAGGACCGGAATTCGCGAGCCTCGTCGTCGAGACGGCGGCGCTCCTGTTCCAGTCGCTCGATCTCGGAGCGACGGTAGTCGTCGAAGGCCGCGTTGCCGCTGCCGCCGAAGGATCCGGTCGCGAAGGGGTTGCCTCCGAAACCCGGGCCGCCGAAGCCGTAGCTCCGAACATTCTCGCCGCCCCGCTCGACGACGCGGCGGAGGTCGGCGAGGCCCGCATAGCCCGTCATCTTCCAGGCGATGTAGGCGGCCGCGAGCGGCCAGAACCAAAAGAAGGTGAACACGATGCCGACGAGTTCCAGCGCGCGCTTGGAACCGCGAGGGCCGGAGCAGGTGGACGTGCCGGGCTGCCAGCCGGCGGAAGCAGTCGTCATGGGAACCTCCAGTGAGCCGACATGTAAATGTCAACAACATTTACATGACCCCGTCCGGGGTGCCTTTCAAGATCGCTGTCAGGACTTTCGTGCCGCACCTGTCGCACCGTGAACGATGGCCAGGATCCCGGCCCGGAGAAGCTCGTGCTTGCCCGGTAGCCCGGCGCCCTTCGGCAGCTGCCCGGCCGCATCCAATGTGGCGATGCCATGCGCCAGAACCCAGACCTCGAGCGCGATGAAGCGCGGGTCGACGCTGCCGAAACCGTCCGGGAAGATGCGGCCCAGCGCCTCGACCAGGAGGTCGAAGGCGCCGCGAGGGCGTCCCCACGGCGAGGGCGGTTCGGTCGAGGTGTCAGGCGGCCGGGCCGCGAACATCGCGGCGTAATAACCGGGCTCCTTCTCGGCGAAGTCGAGATAGGTCTCGCCCATCCGGGTGAAGCGTTCGAGGGGCGTTCCGGATCCGGCCAGCGCTCGCGCCAGTCTCTCGGCGAGCTGGCCATAGCCCCGGAACGCGACCTCGGCGACCAGAGCCTCTCGGCCGCGGAAATGGCGGTAAAGCGCGGCCGGCGTCACGCCGACGAGCTTCGCAGCGTCGACGAGGGTGAAGCCGCCGAGGCCCCGCTCCGCGATGAAGCGCCGCGCCGCCTGGATCAGGGCTTCCTTGAGATTCCCATGGTGATAGCCGCGCCGGTCTCCCGCCGCGTCCGGCTCCTCGGTCGCATCGGGGGCGCCGGCCTCCCGCTGCGACGGCCCGCGCCAACCCCGCACGATCTGACACTCCGAACTCGGACCGGACCATAGCCCGATCTCGCGGCCTGCGCGACGCGTGGGCGAACCGAACCGTTAACGTTTGTGCTCAACACTTCGTAACCATCTGTTCTGCCGACCGTGCTAGGACGGGACTCATGATCCAGCACCCGACTCAGGACGCCGGCTTCGGCGTCTATGTGCACTGGCCCTTCTGCCTGTCGAAATGTCCGTATTGCGACTTCAACAGTCACGTGCGGGCAGGCGGCATCGACGAGAATCGCTATGTCGAGGCCTTTGCCCGCGAGATCGCGCATGCAGGCGAGATGACGCCGGGCCGCACGGTCTCGAGCATCTTTCTCGGTGGCGGCACGCCTTCGCTGATGCAGCCTTCGACGGTCGCCGCGATCCTCGACGCGATCGCGACGACGTGGAGCGTGGCCCGCGGTGCGGAGATCACGCTCGAGGCGAACCCGACCTCGGTCGAGGCGGAGCGGTTCCGGGGCTACCGGGCGGCGGGCGTGAACCGCGTCTCGCTCGGCGTGCAGGCGCTGGACGACGGCGATCTCCGCCGCCTCGGCCGCCTCCACTCCGTCGACGAGGCCATGAAGGCCGTCGACGTGGCCGCCAAGTATTTCGCCCGTTTCTCCTTCGACCTGATCTATGCACGGCCGGACCAGACGCCGGGCGCCTGGAAGCTCGAGTTGCAGCGCGCCATCGCTCGCGCCGCCGAACATCTCTCGCTCTACCAGCTCACCATCGAGCCCGACACGTGGTTCGCCCGCCTGCACGCGGCCGGGAAGCTGATCCTGCCGGACGCGGACGCGGCCCGGATCCTCTACGACGTCACCCAGGAACTCTGCGACAAGGCCGGGATGCCGGCCTACGAGATCTCGAATCACGCCCGGCCCGGCGCCGAGTCGCGTCACAACCTCGTCTATTGGCGCTACGGCGAATATGTCGGCGTCGGTCCCGGCGCCCATGGCCGGGTGATGACGGCCAAGGGCCGGACCGCGACCGCGACCGAACGGGAGCCGGAGAAGTGGCTCGCCCAGGTCGAGCGTACCGGCCACGGCCTCGTCGAGCACACGCTGCTGACGCGCGAAGAGGCCGGCGACGAGTTCCTGCTGATGGGCCTCAGGCTGCGCGAGGGCATCGAGCCGGCCCGCTACCGCACCATCTCCGGTCGGACGCTCGACCACGAGCGCATCTCTGACCTGATGGGCGACGGCCTGATCGCGCACCGGGTCGGGTCGCGGATCGCCGTCACGCCGGCCGGCTTCCCGGTCCTCGACGCCGTCGTGGCCGACCTCGCCGCCTGAGCGGACCGTCTATCCGGCAAGCTCCTCGAGACGGTCGGCCAAGCGGTTGATCTCCCAGGCCCGCGCGAGCGCGGCGGCCTCGCGCCAAGTCGGCACCTGGTCCGGCAGCTTCGGGAGCGGCGCGCCCCGGTCCATCGTGGCGATGCGCTTGTAGAGACGGAGGTCGTCGGCCTGGCTGTCGAACCGGCCGCTCGCTAGGAGCGTCTCCAGCGTCGCGCCCCGTTTCAGGAGGCTCGCCGCCGTCTTTTCGCCGATGCCGCGGGCGCCCGGGATCTTGTCGGACGGGTCGCCCCGGAGCGCGATGAAATCCGGCACCTGGCCGGGCTCGACGCCGTAGCGCTCGCGCACTTCGGCCGGCCCGATCCGGGCCATTTCGCCCGCCCGGACGGGGTGCAGGATGGTGACGGCATCCGAGGCTAGCTGGAACGTGTCCCGGTCTCCGCTCGCGACGAGGGCCGTCCCGCCGCGCGCCTCCTCAGCCGTCGCCGCCGCCGCAAGGAAGTCGTCCGCCTCGTAGCCGGCACCCTTGGCATTCGCGAACCCGCAGGCGGCCACGAATTCCGGCAGGGCATGGAGCTGCTCGATCAGATCGTCGTCGAAGACCCGGCCGCCCTGATAGGCGGGAAAGGCTTCGCTCCGGTAGGTCGGCGCATCCAGCGTATCCCAGCCGACGATGACCGCCCGTGGCGCCTCCTCACCGTGAAGCCTGAGGAGGAAATTGGCGAAGCCGACGATGGCGCCCGCGGCTTTGCCGCCGGCCCGGCGGACCGTCTTAGGCAGGCCGTGATAGGCCCGGTGCGCGAAGGAATCGCCGTCGATGACGAGGAGAGGCCGACTCATGGCCGCGCCCTGGCTTTCCCCGGAGCAGTCCCGTTCACCGCTTCTTGCCGAGCTCCGCCGCGATATCCTTGATCATCAGCCCGGCCTTGCGATGCGCCGTGACGAGCTGGTCGCGGGTGATGCCCCAGCGCTTCATCCAGTATTCCACGGCCTTGCGCTCGGAGAGGTCGAGCCGGTCCTTGTCGATGAAGCCGCGCTTGTCCTTCAGGCCCGCCATGTCACCCTAGCCTTCTTTCGCCAGGACCTTGTCGGCCCTGGCATCCACCGTCTTCTCGTCGGCCTTGGACAGCTTGCCGGCCTTGGCCTGCTGCGCCGCACGCGCCTTCGCGTTACGGGCATGCGCGGCGTCCTCGATCGGGTATTTGTGACCGGGCAGCGCGAACTTGCTATCCGGCAACTCCTCTCGGTCCTTGGCGGTCAGCTTGGCCATCGCACGCTCCTCGTCATCGCATCAACCGCAGACCGGGTCTTCGGTTCTGTCGCCCGGAGCGGCTGGGCTCCGGCGCTCATCCCGTAAGCCGAGGGTGACCCTGTGAAGATCGCGACCTTCAACATCAACAACGTGAACCGCCGGCTGCCGAACCTCCTGGCCTGGCTCGCGGAGGCGAAGCCGGACGTGGCCTGCCTGCAGGAGCTCAAGGCGGAGAGCGGTGACTTCCCGGAGGCCGCCCTCCGGGATGCGGGCTACCGGTCCGTCTGGCGCGGCGAACGGAGCTGGAACGGGGTCGCGATCCTGGCCCGGGGGGTGGAGCCGGTCCTCACCCGGACGGAGCTGCCGGGCGATGCCGGCGACGGTCAGGCCCGCTATGTGGAGGCGGCCGTCCGGGGCGTCATCGTCGCGTCGCTCTACTTGCCGAACGGCAATCCGCAGCCCGGCCCGAAATTCACCTACAAGCTCCGCTGGTTCGAGCGCCTGATCGCGCATGCGGCGACGCTCAGGGAGGCGGGCGTGCCGGTCGTGCTGGCGGGCGACTACAACGTCGTCCCGACTCCGGCCGACATGTATCCGAGCCGCTCCTCTTTCGCGACGAACGCCCTCGTCCAGCCGGAGAGCCGGGCGGCCTTCCGCCGCCTCCTCGACCAGGGCTGGACTGACGCGCTCCGCCACCGGCATCCGACGGGCCCGGTCTACACCTTCTGGGATTACATGCGCGGTGCCTGGGACAAGGACCGCGGCCTGCGGCTCGACCATCTCCTGCTGAGCCCGGACCTGGTGGAGCGGCTCGCGGATGCGGGCGTCGACCGCCACGTGCGGGCGGCCGAGGATGCGAGCGACCATGCGCCCGCGTGGATTCGGTTGAGATGAGGCCGAGGGTCGATGGCCGCCGGGCTCCGGTCGTGACACAGGACGGCGTGGCCGACGGTCGGCGTGGAGGAAGCCGGTGAGAAATTTCGAGACGACGGGCCGATCGCTGGTCGTGGCCCAGCACGGGATGGCGGCGACCTCGCATCCGCTCTCGAGCCTCGTCGCGATCGACGTGCTGCGGGCCGGCGGCAACGCCATGGACGCCGCGGTCGCGGCCTGCGCCGTGCAATGCGTGGTCGAACCGGGCTCGACCGGGGTGGGCGGCGACTGCTTCGCGCTCTACGCGGCCCGAGGCGGGGACGACGTCGTCGCCTATAACGGCTCGGGACGGGCCCCCGCCGCCGCGACGCCGGACTGGTTCCGCGAGAACGGCGTCACCAGCCTGCAGCGGCCCTCGCCGCATTCCGTCACGGTGCCTGGCTCGGTCGAGGCCTGGGAGCGCCTCGTCGCCGACCACGGCACGATGAGCCTCGCCGAGCTTCTCGGCCCCGCGATCGGCTATGCCCGGGACGGCTACCCGCTCGCGCCGCGCGCGTGGCAAGACTGGACGAACCAGGCCGCCCTGCTCGGCCGGGACGAGAATGCGAGCCGGGTCTTCCTGGTGGACGGCAAGGCGCCGCCGATGGGCGCCCTCCATCGCCAGCCCGACCTCGCCGACACGCTCCAGGCCATCGCCGAGGGCGGCGCGCGCGCCTTCTACGAGGGCCGCATCGCCGAGGACATGGTCGGCTATCTGCGCGGGCTCGGCGGGCTGCATACGCTCGACGACTTCGCGGCGACGCGGGGCGAGTATATCCCGCCGATCTCGACCACCTTCCGGGGCTACCGGGTGCATGAATGCCCGCAGAACGGACAGGGCATCATCGCGCTCCTGATCCTGAACATCCTGTCCCGCTTCGAGGCGAAAGGCGACCCGCTCGCGGTCGACCGGCTGCATCTCGAGATCGAGGCGACCCGGCTCGCCTATTCGGTGCGCGACCGCTACCTCGCCGACCACCACGAGATGCCGGTCGACTGGATGCTGTCTGACCCGCTGGCCGACGATCTCGCCTCGCGCATCGATCTCACGCGCGCGCTGCCGGCGATGCCGACGCTCACGGCAGGCTCCCGGCATCGCGACACGGTCTACATCTCGGTGGTCGACAAGGACCGGAACGCGGCGAGCTTCATCAACTCGATCTTCTTCAATTTCGGCGCCGCGCTCGTCAGCCCGAAGACGGGCGTGCTCTTCCACAATCGCGGCGAGAGCTTCGTGCTCGACCCCGATCACCTGAACTGCATCGGGCCGGGCAAGCGCCCGCTCCACACCATCATCCCGGGCCTGATGACGAAGGACGGCCGCACCGTGATGCCCTTCGGCGTGATGGGCGGCCATTACCAGGCGATGGGCCATGCCCATCTCGTCTCGAAGGTCGTCGATTTCGGCCTCGACCTGCAGAGCGCGATCGACCTGCCCCGCGTCTTCCCGCGGCTGGATACCGGCGTCCTCGACGTCGAGGAGCCCCTGCGCGACACGGTCGGACCGGAACTCGCGCGGCGCGGCTTCAACGTCGTGAAGCCTGCCTCCGCGCTCGGCGGGGCCCAGGCGGTCTGGATCGACCACGAGCACGGCACCCTTCTCGGCGCCTCCGATGCCCGCAAGGACGGCTGCGCGCTCGGCTATTGAGGCGCGGCGCCCGCGCGAGGACCTGACCGATGTTCGACCACGCCAAGCTCGAAGCGCTCCGGCGCCGCTACGCGGATGTCTCCGGCGCCGACATCTACGATGCCGGCTTCCGGCGCGCGGCCGATCTCGTCTTCAGCGACGGCGACCGGCGGGCCAAGCCCTATGAGGGCGTGCCGACCCTGCTCGACGCGCCCTACCGGCCGGATGCCGATCTCGCCGGGCTCGACGTCGCGCTGTATGGCGTGCCGCTCGATCTCGGGGTCACCAACCGGCCGGGCGCCCGGTTCGGTCCGCGCGCGGTCCGGACGATCGAGCGGATCGGGCCCTACGAGCATGTGCTGAAGGCCGTCCCGGCCGGCGAGCTCAAGGCGGCCGATATCGGCGACGTCCCCTTCGCGAGCCGGTTCGACCTCGCGGCCTCGCACCAGGATATCGAGCGCTTCGTCGCCCGCATCGTCGCCGCGGGTGTGATCCCGCTCGGCGTCGGCGGCGACCATTCCATGGGCCTGCCGATCCTGCGCGCGGTCGGCCGCGACCGCCCGGTCGGGATGATCCATATCGACGCTCATTGCGACACGAGCGGCTCCTACGAGGGCTGCAAGTTCCACCATGGCGGGCCCTTCCGGCAGGCCGTGCTCGACGGGGTACTCGATCCCGAACGCACGATCCAGATCGGCATCCGGGGCGCGGCCGAGTATCTGTGGGAATTCTCCTACGAGAGCGGCATGACCGTGATCCATGCCGAGGAGGTCTTCGACCTCGGCACGAAGGCCGTGATCGAGCGCGCCCTCGCCGTCGTGGGCGACGGCCCGACCTATCTCAGCTTCGACGTCGACAGCCTGGACCCGGCCTTCGCGCCCGGGACCGGGACGCCGGAGGTCGGCGGTCTTGCCTCGGCCCAGGCGCTCGCGATCGTGCGCGGTCTCGCCGGCATCGACCTCGTCGGCGGCGACGTGGTCGAGATCGCGCCGCAATACGACCCGACCACCAACACGGCTCAGGTCGCCGCCCAGATGCTGTTCCAGATCTTCTGCCTCGCCGCTGCCGCCAAGGCAGGGCGTCGCTCCGGAGCCAAGACATGAGCCTTCTGCAAGACGCCGGTTGCTACGTTCCGCCGCCCGCGGGCCAGGACTGGCGACAGATGGCCCCGGACGCGGCCGGCTTCGATCCGGCAGCTCTGAGCGAAGCGGCCCATCTGGCGGAGACGGCCGAGACGCCCTGGCCGATCGATCTCGAGGCCAAGATCGCGGGCGGCTTCTTCGAGCCCCCGCCCTGGAACGAGATCCTGGGGCCGGTCGCCCCGCGCGGCGCGCCGAACGGCCTCCTCCTGAAAGGCGGCGCGATCGTCGCCCGCTGGGGCGATACGCAGCGGGTCGACATGACCTTCAGCGTCGCGAAGAGCTACCTGTCGTTGCTGGCCGGGATCGCGGTCGGCGACGGGCTGATCGGCGACATCGACGAGCCGGTCGGCGCGCGGGTGCGGGACGGCGGCTTCGAGGGCCACAACGCGCCGATCACCTGGCGCCACCTCCTGACCCAGACATCCGAATGGGAGGGCAGTCTCTTCGGCAAGTCGGACGAGATCGACCGCAACCGGGCGCTTGGACAGGACAATACCGGCCTGCCGCCTCGGAGCACGGAACGGGCGCTCCAGGCGCCCGGCAGCTTCTGGGAATATAACGACGTCCGGGTGAACCGCCTCGCGCTGTCCCTGCTGCGCGTCTTCCGGCGGCCATTGCCGGAGGTCTTCGCCGAGCGGATCATGCAGCCGATCGGCGCTTCGGACAGCTGGCGCTGGGAGGGCTACCGCAACTCCAACGTGGAGGTGGGTGGACGGCCGATGCTGTCCGTCCCGGGCGGCGGCCATTGGGGCGGCGGCGTCTTCATCCATGCCGAGGACCAGGCCCGCATCGCGTTGCTGGCCGGCCGCGACGGGCTCTGGGGCGACCGGCGCATCCTGCCCGAAGGCTGGATGGCGGCCTCGCGCGCACCCACGCGGGTCGAGCCGGGCTACGGCTTCCTCTGGTGGCTCAATAGCGGCCGGGCGAAATATCCCGCGGCCTCGGCCGAGAGCTTCTTCGCGCTCGGCACAGGCGGAAACATCTGCTGGATCGATCCTGAGAACGACCTCGTCGGGGTGACCCGCTGGATCGACCCTGCCCGGATGAACGACTTCATCGCCTCCGTGATGGAGGCCCGGGCCTGATGCTGAGCGGCGCGGCCGGAGGGGAGGAGGCGTGGCGCCTCTGACGCGTCCGCCCGCCGCGGTCTTGCAGGAGCCGGACGGCCGGCCGCCGGACAATCTCGGACGGGCGGTCGGCTACATGCTGCTCGCCGCGGCCGTGCTGCCTGGGATCAACGCCTGCGCCAAATATCTCGGCGAATATTCCGTCATCCAGATCACCTGGGCCCGCTATGCCGGGCATTTCGCCTTCATGATCGTCCTCTTCGCGCCCTCGAACGGTCTCGGCATCCTGAGGTCGTCCCGTCCAAAACTCCAGCTGCTCCGGTCCGCCCTCCATTGCGGCTCGGCCGTCCTGACCATCACGGCTCTGGGCATGGTCTCGCTGCCGACCGTGACGGCGATCAGCTTCCTGTCGCCGCTCATCGTCACGATGCTGGCCCCGATGCTGCTCGGCGAACGCCTGACCCTCGACCGCGCCCTCGCCGTCGCCGTCGGGTTCGCAGCGGCGCTGATCATCGTGCGGCCGGGCTTCGGCGACCAGAACCTCGCCATGGTCCTGCTCTTAGGCAACGCCCTGTGTTCGGCCAATGTGCAGATCCTTTCCCGCCGGCTCGCCGCGCACGACCGGGCGCTGACCTCGAACACCTACATGGTGGTGATCGGCTTCGTGCTGATGTCGCTGCCGCTACCCTTCGTCTGGCGCAATCCGGCCGACATGCAGGACGTAATCGCCTTTCTCCTCATCGGAATCTTCGGCGGAATCGGCCATTATTTCCTGGTGAGCGCCTACGAACAGGCGCCGGCGAGCTTCGTGTCGCCCTTCAACTATGCGCAGATCGTGGCCGCGACGATCCTGGGCTACGTGATCTTCGGCCAGCTGCCCGATCTCTGGACCTGGGTCGGAGCGGCCCTGATCACGGCGAGCGGCATCTACCTTCTGCTGCGCGAGCGGCGGAGGGGGAGGGCCTGACAGCATGCCTCTTGCGACGAGGGCAGGTCGAGCCGCAGACGAGGACAGGTCGGGATGACGGTGATGGACGGCATGGTCCGGGCTGAGGGGCCCGCCCTTGGCCTCGGAGGGCTCGCCGCGGAGGCGCGGCGCGATCTCGCGCGGCTGAACCATCCTGTCGCGAACTGGGTCCTGCCGAAAGCCGCGCCGGATGGCGGGCCGGCGCTCGACGTCCTCGTCGTCGGGGCCGGCATGTGCGGCCAGACCGCCGCCTTCGGACTGCTCCGGGAGGGCATATCGAACGTCCGGGTCATTGACCGCTCCCCGCGTGGGCTCGAGGGACCCTGGGGCACCTTCGCCCGGATGGAGACGCTACGCTCGCCGAAACACCTGACCGGGCCGGATCTCGGCATTCCGTCGCTCACCTTCCGGGCCTGGTACGAGGCGCAGCATGGCGAAGTCGGCTGGCGCGACCTCTACAAGATCCACAGGCTGGACTGGCTGCGCTATCTCGGCTGGGTCCGGGAAACGGCCGCGCTCCCGGTCGAGAACGAAACCGAGCTTCTCGGCCTCGCGCCGGCCGGCGACCTCGTCCGGGCCGACATCCAAGGACCCGCCGGGATGGAGATCGTCCATGCCCGCAAGGTGGTGCTCGCCTGCGGCCGCGAGGGCTCCGGCGGCCGCCGTGGTCTGGGTTTCGGGGAGGTCGGGCAGGGGCGCCTGTTCCATTCGGCGGAGGAGATCGATTTCGCGCGCTTCGCCGGCAGACGCATGGCCGTCCTTGGCGCTTCCGCCTCCGCTTTCGACAATGCCGCCGTCGCGCTCGAGGCGGGCGTGGCTGACGTGACCCTGTTCGTGCGGCGCTCGCACCTGCCGCAGGTGAACAAGTCGAAATGGGCCTCCTTCCCGGGTTTTTTGCGTGGCTACGCGTCCCTCGACGACCGGAGCCGCTGGGCCTTCACGACCTACATGTTCGGCGAGGGCACCCCGCCGCCGCACGAATCCGTGCTGCGCTGCGAACGCCATCCGGGCTTCCGCATCCGCTTCGGCGAGGGCTGGACCGGCGTCACGGAGGAGCCGGACGGCACGCTCGCGATCGAGACGGCCACGGGCCGCTATCCCGTCGAGGCCGCGATCGTTGCGACGGGTTTCGACATCGACCTCGTCCAGCGGCACGAACTCGGGACCTTCCGGCCGCACATCCTCCTCTGGGAAGACCGCGTCTCGCCCGAGGCGGCGCAGCGAAACCCGGAGGCGGCGCGCTTTCCCTATCTCGGTGACGGCATGCAGATGCTGGAGCGGGAGCCCGGCGCGATGCCGCGGGTCAATGCCCTGCATGTCTTCAACTGGGGCGCCACGATGAGCCACGGCGCGCTCGCGGGGGATATCCCGGGCCTCGGGATCGGGGCGACGCGCCTTGCCCAGGCGATCGTGCGCGACCTCTTCGTCGAGGATGCCGAGCGGCACGCCCTCGCCATGCGGGCGCATGAGGACGACGAGCTGAAGCCGACCCCCTATCACCTTCCCCGGCCGCGCACGGCCGGGGAGGGCCGACCCTAGCCGAGCTTCGCGCCCACGGCCTTTTCGAGGATGGCCCAGGTCTCCTCGCCGTACTTGCCCTTCCACTCCGCGTAGAAGCCAGCCTTGCGGAGCGCGTCGCGGAAGCTGTCCGGCTGCGTCTCGTTGATCGTCATGCCCTTGGCGGCGAGCTCCTGGCGGAGGCCGGCGTTGAGCTTCTCGACGTCGGCGCGCTCGTTCATGCCGGCCTCGTTCAGATTCTTCTCGGCGATGGCCCGAAGGTCGTCCGGCAGGCGCTCCCAGGCGCGCCGGTTCGCCAGGAACCAGAAGCCGTCCCACATGTGGTTCGTGACCGAGAGATACTTCTGAACCTCGAACAGTTTCGCGGTCGAGATGATGGCGAGCGGGTTCTCCTGGCCGTCGACGATTTTCGTCTGCAGGGCGGTATAGACCTCGGCGAAGTTGATGCTGGCCGGGGCCGCGTCGAAGGCCTTGAACATCGAGGTCCAGAGCGGGCTCACCGGCACCCGGAGCTTCACGCCCTTGAGATCGGCGGCGTTCTGGATCGGCTTGTTCGAGGTCGTGATCTGGCGGAAGCCGTTGTCCCAGATCTTCTCCATCGCGACGATGCCGGATTTCGCGATCTGGCCCCGCACATAGGTTCCGAGTTCGCCGTCCATCGCCTTCCAGACCGAGGCGTAATCCGGAAAGGCGAAGCCGATGCCGCTGACCGATGCATTCGGCACGAGTGTCGACAGAATCAGGGGCGAGAGCGTGAAGAACTCGACCCCGCCCGAGCGGAGCTGGCTCAGCACGTCGGTGTCCGAGCCGAGCTGGTTGTTCGGGAAGATCTGGATGTCGAGCCGGCCGCCGGATTCCTGCTTGATCTTGGCGACGGCTTCCTGCGCTCGCGTGTTCATCGGATGCGCGACCGGCAGGTTATTCGCGTATTTGTAGGTGAATTGCGCCGCCTGGCCCCGCGCGCCCGACCCGCCCAGAATGGCCGCGGATGCAGTTCCGGCCAGCACCGATCGACGTGACAATCCCATGACGCTCGCTCCCGATATGCCGAGCTCGCGCGTTGGCGGAACGGCTCTCTGTTGTCGGGCTTGCTTGCCCCGCACCGAGCCCGATTGCAAGGGATCGCGCCTGGTGGCTCACCTTTGGGCGGCCACAGCACGGAATTCGCTTAACCTCTCGTTGACTCTCCTCCGCGAGGGTGCCGGCTTCATTTCGGAGAGGGGTCACCATGGCGGACGAGATCGGGGTTGCGGGTCATCGGGTGCGGTCGTTCGTGGAGCGGATCGAGCAGCTCGAGCTCGAGATGGCCGAGCTGAACGAGGGCAAGAAGGAGGTCTTCTCCGAAGCCAAGGGCGAGGGTTTCGACGTCAAGATCCTGCGCGAGATCATCAAGCTCCGGAAGCTCGACAAGGACGAGCGAGACGAACAGGAGACGCTGCTCGACGTCTATATGCGGGCCATGGAAACCGCAGAGCCGGAGCCGGTCGCGAAGGCCGCCTGAACGCTGCATCAGCCGAGCGGGTCGCGACCTCGCGGCCCGAACCTTCCGTCGTGAGTTCCGGGGACGCGCCGTCCGGCGCCGTCTCCGGTTGTGCCGCCCCTTGCGGGGCGCTTCGCTTCGCGAGCCCCGGTTCGAGCGAACCCCGCCTACTCGCGCGGCACGTTCCGATCGAGTTCGGCGAGCCAGATCTCGGCATTGCCGTCCGAGGGTGCCCTCCAGTCGCCGCGGGGCGAGAGCGAGCCGCCGGCCGCGACTTTGGGGCCGTTCGGCAGGGCCGACCGCTTGAATTGAGCGAAGCCGAAGAAGCGCCGCAGGAACACCTCAAGCCAGCGCCGGATGCCGGCGAGGTCGTATTCGCGCCGGCGCTCCGCCGGAAATCCCGGCGGCCAGGCGCCCGCCGTGACGTCGCCCCAGGCCCGCTCGGCCAGGAAGGCGATCTTCGACGGCCGCATCCCGTAGCGGAGCGTGTAGAACAGGTTGAAATCCTGCAATTCGTAGGGGCCGATCGCGGCCTCCGTGCTCTGCGGCGGCATGCCGGCCGCGACCGGGATCAACTCCGGCGAGATCTCGGCCGACACGATGGCCCGCAGGGTCTCGTCCACTTCCTCCTCGAACTGTCCGGAGGCCGCCTCCCAGCGGATCAGGTGCTGGATCAGGGTCTTGGGCACGCCGGCATTGACGTTGTAATGGCTCATCTGGTCGCCGACGCCGTAGGTGCACCAGCCGAGCGCCAGTTCCGACAGGTCGCCCGTGCCGATGACGATGCCGCCATGGCGGTTCGCGAGGCGGAACAGGTAATCCGTGCGCAGGCCCGCCTGCACGTTCTCGTAGGTCGTGTCGTAGACCGGTTCCCCCCGCCCGGCGGGGTGATCGAGGCCTTGGAGCATGAGCTCCGCGCTCGGCCTGATGTCGAGCTCGTGCGCGGAGACGCCGAGCGCCGCCATGAGCCGGTGCGCGTACCCCTTGCTCTCCGCTCCCGTGCCGAAACCCGGCATGGTGTAGGCCAGGATGTCGGTCCGGGGCAGGCCGAGCCGGTCGAAGGCCTTGGCCGTGACGATGAGCGCGTGCGTCGAATCGAGCCCGCCCGAGACGCCGATCGTGACCCGCTTGGTCCCGGTCGCCTGGAGCCGCTGCTCGAGCCCCGCAACCTGGATCTCGTAGGCCTCGTAGCAATCCTCGGCGAGGCGGGCCGGATCGGCCGGCACGAAGGGAAACCGCTCGATGGGCCGCTCGAACCCGACGTCGCCGGGCGGCGGGTCGAGCCGGAACTGGATATGCCGATAGGCGCGCTCGCCCGGCTGGGCGCGCCGGTTGTCGTCGAATGTGCCCATCGAGGCCCGTTCCAGGCGGAGCAGGTCGAGATCGACATCCGCGACCGTGATCACCTCGCCCGGCGCGAAGCGGTCGCCTTCCGCCAGGAGGACGCCTGCCTCGTAGATCGTGGTCTGGCCGTCCCAGGCGAGGTCGGTCGTGGATTCGCCCGCACCTCCGGCCGCATAGGCGTAGGCGGCGAGGTAGCGCATCGCATGCGACTGGCAGAGGAGGGAGCGCGACCGGGCGCGCCCGATTGTGATCGGGCTGCCGGAAAGGTTCACGAGCACGGTCGCGCCGGCGAGCGCGGCATCGGCCCCCGGAGGCGAGGGGATCCACATGTCCTCGCAAATCTCGACACCGAGGACGAGGCCCGCAACGTCCCCTGCCGCGAAAAGGAGGTCCGTGCCGAACGGCGCCGTGAGCGCGCCGACCTGGGCGTCACCCTCGGGCGCGCCCCGTCCGGAGGCGAAATGGCGAGCCTCGTAGAATTCGCGGTAGGTCGGCAGGTAGATTTTCGGGATGATGCCGAGAAGCCGGCCGCGATGGATCACGCAGGCCGTGTTGTAGATACGGGCGCCGTGCCGGAGCGGCGCGCCGACGACGAGCAACGTCATAAGGTCGGCGGAGGCTGCGACCACGGCCTCGATGGCCTTCTCGACCGCATCGAGCAACGTGTCCTGGAGGAGCAGGTCCTCGATCGCGTAGCCGGACAGGCCGAGTTCGGGAAAGACCGCGACCGCGACCGCGCGCTCGTGGCAGCGCCGAGCCGCGTCGATCACGGCTTTCGCATTCGCGCCCGGATCCGCGACGTGAGATCGCGTCACGCAGGACGCGATCCGGGCGAAGCCGTGGCGGTAGATGGACCGGAAGGACAGGTTCGCGCGCTCGCTCATGCCCCCTTATCGGATACGGGACGGCTCCGTCCCAAGCGGTTTCTGCGCGCGTCAGCCCGGACGGGGCTCGCGATCAGGCCTCGTCGACCGCGCGCTCCAGGAGGCGCAGCCCTTCGGCTGCAAAGAGGCGCATGTTTCGAGCCCGGTCATCCAGGCCGGTTTCCAGCGTGAGCACCTTCGCGACCGGGCCTGCCACCGCGAAACAGGCATGTCCGGAGGCGTCGCCGTAGCGGTTGCCGGACGGCCCGGTGGCACCCGTCTCGGACAGGGACCAGATCGCCCCGAACCGCTCCCGCGTCTCGCGGGCGAGGAGGGTCGCATAGGGCTCCGAAGCGGACCGGATGCCGGCCATCCGGTCCGGCGTGATCCCGAGAAGGACCTCACGGGCGGTCGCCGTGTAGACGACGGCCCCCCCGAGAAAATAGCGGGAGGCCCCAGGAATCGCGAGGAGCGCGGCGGCGATCAGCCCGCCGGCGGAGGATTCCGAGATGGCGACGGTCTCGCGTCGGCCATCGAGCCGCTTGGCCACACGCTCGGCGATCTCGATCAGGTCGTTCATGGCCCGTCGATCTCGCAATTCGGCCGGCAGAACAACCGATCCAGAGTTGCTGGATTCGCGTCAGCGCAGGACCACAACGCGAGTGCCCACCCGGACGCGCTCGTACAGGTCGACCACGTCTTCGTTCAGCATCCGGATGCAGCCGGACGAGACGGCCTGGCCGATCGTATGCGGCTCGTTCGAGCCGTGGATCCGGTACAGGCTGCCGCCGAGATACAGGGCTCGGGCGCCGAGCGGGTTGCCCTCCCCGCCCACCATGTGCCGGGGCAGGTCGGGGCGGCGGCGGAGCATCGCGGCCGGCGGCGTCCAGGCCGGCCACACCGCCTTGCGGGTGATCGTCTGCACGCCGCCCCAGGCGAAGCCGGGCCGGCCGACGCCGATCCCATATCGCACCGCCTGTCCGCCCGACAGCACGAAGTAGAGGCGCCGCTCCGCCGTGGAGACGATGATGGTGCCGGGCGCGTGACCTCCCGGGAAGCCCACGATCTCGCGCGGGATGGCGGCACCGGCGGGCGCGGCGGTCTCGTCCTGCTCCTCGCCGAAAAACAGGCCGAAGGGGTCGGACCCGTCCGTCCGGAGGCGGGCCTCGGCCGACCCGAATGCGGTGAGGGATGACAGCAGGGCAGCCGCGGCGAGGCCGAGGATGCGGGCGGTGAGCTTGGAACGGACCGGCATGATGATCTCCCTCGGGCTCTTCGCGAACCGCTTCGGGGAGCCGTGTAGGATCGCCGCCTTTTTGGCCTGATGTCGTCCGCCGAGCAGAATGGTTACGGGCGCGACACCAAGCACCGCTTCGAAGAAACGTGCGTCTTGGAATCCGCCGCCGGACTCCCGATCTCGACTGGAATGGCTTCGCGACCGCCCCGTTCCCTTCGCCTTGCCGGAACGGGCCGTGCCATGCGGGTTAAGAGCGCTCTCCGGTGAGCCTGGTCGACGACTGGCTGGTGATGCCGCCCGGGCGGGTCAACCACGTGGCCTTCGGCACCTTCTGCCACATCGCCGTCGCCCTGCGCGACACCCGGCTTCGGCGCTGGGCGGGTCCGTTCGACTGGATCTTCTCCTCGCCGGGCCTGATCGCGGATTGCCTCGAGGACGATTTCGCGACCCTGCTCGATCCGGGCCAGCTCCGGAGCGTGCCGGAGGCGGAGCTCACCTTCGGCGCCAAGAGGCAATGCCGGCACCCGCTCTACGAGGAGCGACACGGGCTGCCGCCGCTCTTCAACCACCACGATCCGGCCCTCGTCCCGGCCGATGCCGCGGCCTTGCACCGGTCGGTCCGGCGTCTTCGGCTCGCGCTCGGCACCACGCGCCGGAACGCACTCTACATGATGAGCGAGACGCGACGGGACGAGCGCGACATCGAGAGGTTGGCCGCGCTGATGGCGCCGTTGCCGTCGCGAAACGAACTCGTCATCCTGACCACCAGCGTCGCGCCCGGGCGGAGCCGGACCGAAAGGCGGCACGATCTCGGCAATGTGGCGGTGAGGGAGGTCGAACTCGGCCTTGCGACCGCATCGCTCGGGATCGCCTATCCCGACCCTGCCGACGATGCCGATCTTCGGGAGGTCCTGGGCGCCGTGGCCCGAGAAGCGGCGGTCCGCCTCAATGAGTCCAGGGGCCCGTCCGGTTGAACTTGAAATTGTCCGAATAGGACATCGTCCGCCGCGCGCCCTCGTGCGGCTCCTCGACCCGATAGGCGATGCCTTCCCGCTCGGCATAGGCGACCGCCTCCTCCCTCGTGTCGAAGCGGAGCTTGAGCTGCTGGCGCGTGTCGCCTGAACTCGTCCAACCCATCAGGGGCTCGATCTCGCGGGCGCTGTCGGAGTCGAATTCGAGAAGCCAGAGCTTGGTCCGGGCGAGGCCGGACTGCGTCGCGCCTTTCGCAGGCTTGTAGATGCGGGCGGGCATGGGGCGGCGGCTCTGCTCGTGCGGGTTCGACCTGGTCGGGGCGGCAGGATTCGAACCTGCGACCCTCTGGTCCCAAACCAGATGCGCTACCAGACTGCGCTACACCCCGACAGGTGGTGGCTTGTAGAGCAAGGGTTTCGCGGCGGGAAGGCCGGCAGGCGATGTCGGCGTGCGAGGTCCGGATGGCACTTCGCGCCGCATGGGGCTAAGACGGCCCTGTTGCAACGACGATGGGTTCGACATGGCCAGCGACGACCCCGAACCGCCGCGGCGCGCGCCCGATCCGATCGAGATCCCGCTGCCCGGCGACGGTCCCTTCCAATTGCCGATCTGCACCGACCTGAAGGAGATCGCACTCGGCGAGAGCCTCGCCGTGCTGCGGTTCGAGACCCTCGACGGGAAGCGCGTGGACATCCCCGTTCCGATCGGAATGCTGGTCGAGATCGGCGAAGCCGCGGACGAGGCCCTGATGCACGCCGTGAAGGCCCGGGACGGCACGAGCGTCCAGTAGGCGTCATGGCGATACGGCGGGCGAAAAAGCCCGGCCGCGCGAGGCGAGCCGGGCCGAAGTTTCAAGCCGGGAGGGATAGGCTTGGTCAGAGAACAACCGGGACGCGCATTCCCGGTTCAATGTGACAGCTTCTTCGTGCGATGGGAGACCCATCAGGAAACCAGGTACAGGCGCGTTCCCGGCTTCGCCGCATGGCAAGACGCTTGGAGATGGGCCGACTGAGCGGAGCGCCCTCCGCATTGACCCGGCCCGTTGCTTGCGGGAACGTGCGGCCGGCCCGAGATGCGGGCCCTCCGGAGTGCGGTCGTCCATGTCGCGGAAATCCCTCGTCCTCGCCGCAGCCCTGACATTCGTCGCAGGAGCGTCCAGCGCGCAGCAACTTGTCCCATCGCCGACCCTCGACGCCATCAAGGCGCGGGGTCATCTCGAATGCGGGGTCCATCTCGGGCTGCCCGGCTTCTCCTTCGCCAACGACAAGGGCGAATGGTCGGGGATCGACGTCGATTACTGCCGGGCGCTGGCGGCCGCGATCCTGGGCGATGCCGGCAAGGTGAAGTTCACGCCGACCTCGGTGCAGCAGCGCTGGCCGGTGCTGCAATCCGGCCAAGTCGACATCCTGTCCCGGAACACGACGATCACCTTCTCGCGGAACGCCACGCTCGGGGTGAATTTCCAGGGCATCAACTTCTACGAAGGACAGACCTTCGTGGTCCGCAAGGGCAGCGCGGCGACCCCGAAGGATCTCGACGGCGCCTCCGTCTGCGTCGCGGCGGGCTCGACCGAGGAGAAGACCGCGGCCGACTGGTTCAAGGAGCGCAACCTCAAGATCTCGATCATCAACTTCCAGAAGAACGACGACGCCATCGCGGCCTATGATGCCGGCCGCTGCGACGCCTACACGGCCGGCCTCGGCGCGCTCGCCGGGCAGCGCATCAAGCTGAAGAAGCCGGACGACAACATCGTCATGACGGAGACGATCTCGAACGACCCGCAGGGACCGACGACGCGCTACGGCGACGAGCGCTTCCAGCTCGTGGTGCGCTGGGTCCTGAACGGGATGATCGCGGCCGAGGCGCTCGGGGTCACGTCGAAGAACGTGGACGAGATGAAGGCGAAGTCGACCTCCGCCGAGGTCCGCCGGATGCTCGGCGCCGAGGGCGGTTTCGGCCAGATGGTCGGGCTCTCCAACGACTGGATCTACAACGCCATCAAGCAGGTCGGAAATTACGGCGAGAGCTACGAGCGCACGGTCGGGATGGGCTCGCCCCTGAAACTCGCCCGCGGCAAGAACGAGCTCTGGGTCAAGGGCGGCGCGCTCTTCACCCCGCCCTTCCAGTAGGGCTCGCAGAACGGCCAAGTTGCTGCCGTCTGCTTCCCCTCTGGTGAGGGCCGAGTCGCGCGAAGCGCGGACTGGGGAGGGGCCGCCCCCCTCCGTCAGGCGCAACGCGCCTGCCACCTCCCTCTGCGGGAGAGGAGACCGGGCGACGTGACCCTCTCCGCCGCTCTCCGGGACCGCAAGGTGCGAGACGTCATCGCCCAGGTGGCGGTCGCGGGCTCGCTCGTGGCTCTGCTCGTCTTCTTCGTCCGCAACGCGTCCGAGAACATGGTCAAGGCCGGCATCGCGTCCGGCTTCGACTTCCTGTGGCGCGATGCCGGGATCGACATCCCCTTCCAACTGACGGGCTATACGGCCTCGTCCTCGATCCTCGGCCTCCTCTGGGTCGCGATCGTGAACACGCTCCTCGTCTCCGTCGTGTCGATCGTGGCCGCGACCCTGCTCGGCTTCCTGATCGGGGTCGCCCGGCTCTCGCGCAACCCGATGCTGTCCGGGATCGCGGGCGCCTATGTCGAGCTATCCCGCAACATCCCGCTGCTGTTCTTCGTGCTGATCTGGTATTTCGGCGTCATCGCCTCCTTGCCGGCCCCGCGCGCGTCGCTGTCGATCTTCGGGATCGCCTTCCTCAACAATCGCGGCTTGACGATCCCGCTGCCGAACGAGGCGGCCGGGTTCAGGATCGCCTGGCTCGTGCTGCTCCTCGGCATCGGGGCGCAGGTTGCGCTGGCCTGGCTGTCCCGGCGACGGCAGGCCCACACCGGCCGACCGCTGCCGCTCGGGCTCGGCGCCCTGGTGATGATCCTCGGCCTGCCCGCCGCGGCCTTCGCCGTCGCAGGCTTCGGGACGACCTGGGACGTGCCGGCGCTCCGGGGCTTCAACTACCGGGGCGGCTTCGTCCTGGTGCCGGAATTCGTGGCCCTCTTCGCCGCGCTCTCGACCTACACGGCCGCTTTCGTGGCCGAGATCGTGCGAGCCGGCATCCTGGCCGTCCCGAAGGGCCAGATCGAGGCCGCGAAGGCGCTCGGCCTCACGCCCGGTCAGACCCTCCGACTCGTCACCATCCCGCAGGCTCTCCGCGTGATGGTGCCGCCGATGACGAGCCAGTATTTGAACATCATCAAGAACTCCTCCTTCGGGGCCGCGATCGCCTATCCGGATGTCGTCAGCCTGTTCATGGGCTCGGTCCTGAACAATACCGGACAGGCGATCGAGATCATCGCGATCACGCTCGGGCTATATCTCTCGATCAGCCTCGCGGTCTCGGCCTTCATGAACTGGTACAATGCCCGCATCGCCCTGGTGACGCGGTGAGCCAGGGCCTCGTTCCGGTCGGCGGCGCCACGGCCGAGATCGCCTCGGACGGCACGCTCACCATGCTGCCCGGTGCTGGCCAAGGTCCGGCTGCGCCGGCCGGACGGCGCCGACGGCTCGCGAAAAGCCTGTTCGGCACCCCGATCGACGCCGCGATCACGCTTGCCTGCGCCGTGTTCCTGGTCGCGATCGCCGTGCCTTTGCTGCGCTGGCTTGTGCTGGATGCGACCTTCGTCGGCACGACGCGCGAGGATTGCGTGGCGCCCGGCGCCTGCTGGGTCTTCATCCGGGCCCGGTTCTCGCAATTCATGTACGGCTTCTATCCACCGGCCGAGCGCTGGCGCGTGGACGTCGCCGGGCTCGTCCTGGTCGCCGGCACCGTCCTTCTGGCCTGGCCGGGGGTGCCGCGGAAGCGCCTCCTCGCGACGATCGCCGTCCTCCTGGGGCCGCCGCTCGGGATCTGGCTCCTCTACGGCGGGCTCGGGCTCCGCATCGTCGAGACCCGCGACTGGGGCGGGCTGATGCTCACCGTCTTCTTGTCCGTCTATGCCGCCCTGATCGCCCTTCCCCTCGGCATCCTGCTGGCGCTCGGGCGCCAGTCGCGCCTGCCCGTGATCCGGCTCATCGCCACGATCTTCATCGAGTTCTGGCGCGGCGTCCCGATCATCGCGGTGATCTTCCTCGCCTCACTCCTTCTGCCACTGATCCTGCCGAACGGGGCCGGGATCGACCGGCTCGCCCGGGCCGTGATCGGCCTCGGGCTCTGCATCGCGGCCTACATGGCCGAGGCGGTCCGGGGCGGGCTGCAGGCCATCCCGCCCGGCCAGGCGGAAGCCGCGTCAGCCCTCGGCCTCGGATATTGGCGCCTGACCGGGCTCATCGTCTTGCCGCAGGCTCTCCGCATTTCCCTTCCGGCCCTCACGAACGAATTCATCGCGCTAGTGAAGAACACTTCGCTCGTCCTGATCGTCTCGATCCTCGACCTCCTCGGGATCGCTCAGGCAGCGCTTGCCGATCCCGCCTGGGTCGGCAAGACCTGGGAGGCCTATGCCTTCGCCGGTCTCCTCTACTGGCTCGGCTGTTTCGGGCTATCGCGCTGGAGCCTTTCGATCGAGCGCAGAGGGGTGCGGCACCGGTGAGCTTCGGCGCGCCAGGACGGCGGCCAGCCGTCGCACGGCATGGCCCATCGCGGGCGGTGTGCCGTCCGACCGACAGGAGATGAGATCATGATCGTCGAGGAACGGGATTACCGCGTGCGGGCCGGCAAGCTCGCGAGTTTCGTGTCGATCTATGGCGAGCACGGCCTGCCGATCCAGATCGAGTATCTCGGCACCTTTCACGGCTACTTCACGACCGAGATCGGCGAGCTGAACCATGTCGTGGCATGGTGGTCCTACGACAGCCTCGATGACCGCGAAAACCGGCGTGCCCGCATGATGGCGGACCCGCGCTGGCAGGCCTACCTCGCCAAGGTCGACGGGCTCCTGGATGTCCAGTCCTCGCGCATCCTGAAGCCGACCGCCTTCTCTCCCCTGCGCTGAACCGGCCGCACGATGGCAACCTTCGAACTCACGCTCCCCGACGGGGCGGTCCTGCGCGGCCACGTGGAGGGACACGGGCCGGACATGCTGCTCGTCAGCGGCCTCGGCGGGGCCGGCGCCTTTTGGACGCCCGTCGTGGACGCACTCGCCGACCGCTTCCGGCTGATCCGTTTCGACCAGCGCGGAATCGGGGCCAGCACGCGTGGCACGGAGCCCTGCACGATCGCGACCCTCGCGGCCGATGCGGGGGCGATCCTGGCCCATCTGGACGCCGAGAGGACGACGCTCGTCGGCCATTCGACGGGCGGCTGCATCATCCAGGAGATGGCGCTGGCGGATCCGTCGCGGATCGCCGGGCTCGTCCTGACCGGCGCCTGGGCCGCGCCGAACCGCTTCATGACGGAGCTTTTCCACGCCCGCCTGCGCATCCTGCGCACGGAGCCGCGTGACTACGCAGCCATGGGCGTCTTCCTCGGCTACGCGGCCGAGTGGCTCGACCGGAACTGGGCCGTGTTCGACGCCGCCGTCGCAGCCGCGCCCGTCACGCCCGCGGCCCAGACGATCGTCGCCGAGCGGATCGAGGCGCTGCTCGCCTTCGACCGGAGCCGCGACCTCGGCGCAATCCGGGTTCCTTGCGCGATCGTCGGCGCCGAGGACGACCTCATCGTCCCGGCCTTCCTGCAGCGCGAACTCTCGCGGCTCCTCCCGGATGCCCCGCTCGAGATGTTCGAGAGCGGCGGCCACTTCTTTCCGCTGACCCGGCGGGAGCGTTTCGTCGAGCTGGTCGCCCGCTGGGCGTTCGGCTTCGCCGGGCAGGTGGGTGGCTCGGCCGCCCGCGCCTAGGGCAGCGGTTCAGCCGGTCTCATGGTCGCCCGGTTGCGGCGGCGCGAGGGGCGTGAAGGCGCAGCGGTCGGGCTTCAGGTCGATCAGCGGCGTGCCGTCGAGGCAATCGAGTCCGCGGACCAGCAATGTCGCGCCCTCGATCCCGACGAGGGCCGCCAGCGAGGTGCCGATCGGGTTCGGCCGAACCGGCGAGCGCAGCGAGAACACCCCCCGCACGGTGCCGTCGCTCCTCGGGCTCTGCAGGAGGATGTCGCGGCGGGACTGGTCGAGCCAATACAGCACCTCGACCTTGTCGTAGAGCCCGATTCCGTCGAGCCCGCCGGCCCAGGGTTCGAAGACCTCGATCCGGCAGACAGGGCCGTCGAGCCGCCCCTGGCGCGGGCAGGCCATGCGGTCTGTCCAGGGTGTCCGGATCCGGCCGATGAAGACGAGACCGGCATCGGTTGCCGTCGGCGGCGTCACGGCGACCTCGCCCGGCCTGATCTCGTTCCGCCTCACCATGCTGACGCCTCGGTCACGCGAGCATCTGCAGGTCGCCGTCGACCGAGATCGCCTGGCCGGAGATGGTCCGGCCACGGGGCGAGCACAGGAACACGATCTGGTCCGCAAGCTGCTGCGGGGTGACGTATTCCTTCAGGGACGCGTTCGCGAAGGCGCTCGCTTCCATCTCGGCATAGGAGATGCCGAGTTGCTGGGCCTTCGCCTCCATCACCCGGCGCTGCCGGTCGCCGGAGACGAGGCCCGGCAGGATGGCGTTCACCCGGATGCCGAACTCGCCGAGTTCCCGCGACAGCGACTTGGTGAAACCGATCACGGCCCATTTCGCGGCCGAATAGGGCGTTCGCATCGCGAAACCGGCGCGGCCGGCCGCGGAGGACAGATTGACGATCGAGCCGTTGCGGCTCTCCTTCAGATGGGGCACGGCGAGCCGCACGCAGTTGAACTGGCCGGTGATGCAGACTTCGAGGCAGCGGTCCCAATCCTCGGGATGGATCTCCTCGACCCTCCCGGTCGGGCCCGCGATGCCGGCATTGTTCACCAGCACGTCGAGGCCGCCGAGGGCGGAGAGCGCGTCGGCGAAGACGCGGACGACGTCCTCGCGGTCGGCGACATCGCCATAGGACGCGGTCAGGCCGGGATCGCTGCCGGGAAGGCTCGCGAGCGCGGTCCGGTCGACGTCGCAGACATGAATCCGGGCGCCCTCGCGAGCGAAGGCTCGGGCGATCTCGAGGCCGATCCCGGCGGCTCCTGCCGTGACCAGGACTCGAAGGCCGGAGATGTCGAGATCCATGCGCGTTCCGTTTCCTTCAGCGCCGGTCGGCTTGCCCGCGAGGGCTGGACAAGGCGCCCGCGGCACACGCTAAGTGCGTCCCAGGATCGCGGCAAGACGACAAGCCGCGGCGATCAGGAGGACACGCCGATGGACGAATCCCGGATTCTCACGCGCCGCAACGTCCTGCACGGCACCGCCGGCGCGGCGCTCGTGGCCGGCATCGGCATGCCGGCGATCAGCCGGGCGCAGAGCGACGTCATCCGGATCGGCCACCTCACGCCGATCACGGGCTTCCTCGGGCCGCTCGGCGAATACGCCCAGATGGGCGTGAAGCTCGCGGCCGAGGAGGTGAACGCAGCGGGCGGCATCCTCGGCCGCAAGGTCGAACTGGTGCTCGAGGATTCGGTCAATCCGCAGACCGGCTCCGCCAAGGCCGAGCGGCTGATAGCGCGCGACAGGGTCGCAATGATCATCGGCGAGATCTCGTCCGCGACCGCCCTCGCCATCGGCCAGGTGGCGAACCGGACGAAGACCGTTTTCATCAACACGGGAGCGAATTCGGACGCCCTGCGGGGTCCGTCCTGCAACCCCTACATGTTCCACATCGAGGCCGCGAACTCGATGATGGTCATGGCCGTCGGTCAATATCTCAAGAGCGAGAAGATGATCGAAGGCAAGAAGTGGTATTCGCTCACGGCCGACTACGCCTTCGGCCACGATCTCTTCAAGGTCGCCAGGAAGTTCGTCTCGGACAACGGCGGACAGTTCGTCGGCCAGGACCTCGTGCCGACCGACGCGACCGACTTCTCGCCCTATCTCCTGAAGATCCGGCAGGCGCGGCCGGATGTGGTCGCCTCGAACCTCGCCGGCAACCAGATCACGAATTTCATCAAGCAATATGCCGAATACGGGCTCACCTTCCCGATCACCGGCTTCGGCTTCGACACGGCGGTGGCCTGGGGCGCCGGCAAGGGCAACTTCTCCGGCATCTGGCCGCTGATCTGGCATCATCTCGTCGATGCGCCGTCCTCCAAGGCCTATGTCGAGGCGTTCTCGAAGAAATACGGCAAGCTGCCGGAGAACCAGTCCTGGGGCGACTACAACTCTCTGAAGCTCGTCGCGCAATCCTTCAACGAGCTGAAGTCGGCAGACCCCTCGAAGTTGGCCGAGCACCTGCGCAAGGGCGCCAAGTTCGACATCCTCAAGGGCCGCGAGGGCTATTTCCGCGCCTACGACAATCAGATGGTGCAGGAGATGTATGCGGTCCGAGCTAAGGACCAGGGCAAGATGAAGGACCAGTGGGACATCTACGATCCCCTAGGAGCCGTGCCGGCCGTCGGCGGCGATCTCGAGATGCTGGCGCCGGCCAAGGACGGCGAGTGCAAGATGCCGGCGTGAGGGCCGAAATGCTCCTCTTCTCCCCGTCCAGGACGGGGAGAGGAGGGAGACCGCCGTGCAACTGATCTTCCTTCTCGAGCAGGTTCTGAACGGGCTTCTCGTCGGGGCCTATTACCTCCTGATCGCGCTCGGTCTGTCCTTGATCTTCTCGCTCGGCGGCATCGTGAACCTTGCCCATGGCGGGTTCTACGCGATCGGAGCGTATCTCGCCGTCGCGCTCGCGCCTCGCATCGGCTTCGCCGGGGCGTTCGTGGCGTCGCCGATCCTCGTCGGGCTGCTCGGCGTCGCGGTCGAGCGGCTCGTCTTCCGTCGCTTCTACCGGGCCGATCCGATCCTCAGCCTGCTCCTCACCTTCGGCCTCGCCATGGTGATCGAGCAGAGCCTTCGCATCCTCTTCGGGGCCGCGCCGCTGCCCTTCTCGATCCCGGCCGAATTGCGTGGCCAGGTCCTCCTCGGCGACTTCATCTACCCGCGCTACAGGCTGATGATCCTCGTGGTGGCGCTGGCCGCGGTCGCCGCGACCTGGTTCCTGGTCTATCGCACGAGCTTCGGCCGCGTGGTCCGAGCCGGCGTACAGAATCCCGAGATGGTGGGCGCCCTCGGCATCTCGCTCCAGCCCTACATGACGGCCGTCTCCGCGCTCGGCATCGGCCTCGCCGGGCTCGCGGGCGTGCTCCTCGCGCCGATCTCGGGCGTGCATCCGGCCATGGGCGCCGAGATCCTGACGGCCGCCTTCGTCGTCGTCGTGATCGGCGGCCTCGGCTCGTTCTGGGGCGTGGTCGCGGCTGCGGCGCTCGTGGGCGTGGTGCGCGGCATCACGATCTTCGTCTTCCCGCCCGCCGGGGAGGCCTCGATGTATCTCCTGATGGCGCTGGTGCTGCTCGTCCGGCCGCGCGGCCTTCTCGGCGAGCGCATCCAGAAATTCGAGTGACCGCGATGTTCCGGGATGCCCGGCCCCTCCTCGTCGCGGCGGCCTCCCTCGTCGCTTTGCCCTTCCTGCTCGACATGGCCGGGCTGCCGCTCCGCTCGGCGATCGACGTCGTCGTCTTCGCGGTGGCCTGCCTCGGGCTGAACGTGCTGGTCGGCCATACCGGGCTCGTCTCCTTCGGCCACGGGGCCTGGTTCGGCCTCGCCGCCTATGCGGCGGCGCTCAGCCAGCTGCATTGGTTCCCCGAAGGCATCGTCCTGCCGTCGCTCTTCGCGATCCTGTTCACGATCCTTGTCTCCGGCCTCCTCGGTGCCCTGATCCTCAGGCGACGCGGCGTCTATTTCTCGCTTCTGACGCTGGCGCTCACCGCGATGCTCTTCGCGGTCGCTTATCGCTGGACCGCCTTCACGGGCGGGGAGAGCGGGCTCGGCGGCATCAAGCGGCCGAAGGTGCTCGGGATCGATCTCGGCTCCGACGCGACCTATTACGGCGTCGCCGCCGTGATCGGCTTCGTCGTGACCGCGTTCCTGTGGCGCTTCCACGGCTCGCCCGCCGGAAGCGTGCTGGTCGCGATCCGGGAGAACGAGCAGCGCGCACGTTTCCTCGGCTACCCGACCACCCGCTACAAGCTGCTCGGCTTCGTGATCTCCGCCGCTGTCGTGGGGATCGCCGGGGTCCTGTCGGTCTTCAACCACCGCTTCGCCTCGGCCGACCCGCTCTCGGTCGCCTTCTCGGGCGAGTTGATCGCGATGGTCGTAATCGGCGGGATGCGGAGCTTCCTCGGCCCCGCGCTCGGTGCGCTCTTCTACATCCTGTTCCGGGAATTCCTGTCGATCTGGACCGCGCAATGGCTGTTCTGGTTCGGGCTTCTCTTCGTCGGCTTCATCATGTTCTCGCCGACGGGCCTCGTCGGCGTGGCGGGCCGCCTCGTCGCTCCCTTCCGCAAGCGGGAGGAGGGAGACGCCGCGATGTCGGCCCGCACCCTGTCCGACGAGCCGCTGCCGGCCTCCCTCGTCCCGACCGACCATGTCGCGGGCACGATCCTCGAGGCGCGCGGCATCGCCAAGAGCTTCGGCGGGCTCAAGGCCGTGCAGGGGGTGACCATCGCGGTCCGCGACCGCTCCCTGCACGCGCTGATCGGGCCGAACGGCGCCGGCAAGACCACGGCCTTCAACCTCATCTCGGGACTGTTCCGGCCGGACGAGGGCGAAATCCTCCTCGCCGGCCGCTCGATCGCCGGCCTCTCGCCGGAGCGGATCACGCAGGCCGGGATCGGGCGCTCCTTCCAGATCACCAATCTCTTTCCGACGCTCACGGTGGAGGAGAATATCCGGCTCGCCGTGCAGGCCCGCCACCCGCGCCGCTTCCACCCGATGGTCCGGGCGCGCGGCATCGTCGAGATCGAGACCGAGACCTCGGCCCTCATCCGCTATCTCGGCCTCGCCGGCATCGAGCGGGCGGAAGCGGGCGCTCTGTCCTATGGCGGCCAGCGCCTCCTCGATATGGGCCTGGCGCTGGCGACGCGGCCCCGCGTGCTGCTTCTCGACGAACCGCTCGCCGGCCTCGCGGCGGCCGAGCGGCAGCGCATCGGCGACATTATCAAGCGCATCTCGGCCGACCTGCCGGTGCTCCTCGTCGAGCACGACATCGACCGCGTCTTCCAGATCGCGGATGCCGTGACGGTGATGAACGAGGGCCGCGTCCTCGTGGACGGCGATGTCGAGGATGCCCGCTCGAGCCCCGAGGTCCAGGAAGTCTATATCGGCTCCGGCAACGCGGCGGTGGCGGCGAAGCCGCGGGAAAGCGCGGCCGAGCCCGAGACGCTGCTCGAGGCGAGCGGCCTGAATACGTTCTACGGCAGCAGCCACATCCTGACCGACATCGCCTTCACCCTGCACCAGCACGAGATCCTGGCGCTCCTCGGCCGTAACGGCGCCGGCAAGTCCACGCTGCTGAAGACGCTGATCGGCATCGCACCGCCCGCCTCGGGCACGATCCGGCTCGCCGGGACCGAGATCGCGGGCCGGCCCTCGGCCGAGATCGGGCGGCTCGGCATCGGCTACGTGCCACAGGGGCGCGGTCTCTTCGCCGGCATGACGGTCGCGCAAAACTTGGAACTCGGCCGGCTCAAGCGCCAGACCGGCCAGGGCATCCATTGGGACCTCGATCGCATCTTCGACTATTTCCCGCGCATCCGCGAACGGCTCCACACGCCGGCCGATTACCTGTCCGGCGGGGAGCAGCAGATGGTGGCGGTCGCCCGCGCGCTCTCCGGCGATGTCCGCGTGCTCCTCCTCGACGAGCCGTTCGAGGGGCTCGCCCCCGCGATCGTCGAGCAGCTCTTCGAGAGCTTCGACCGCCTCCGGCGCGAGATTTCGATCGTCATCGTCGACCACCATCTCGACCTCGCCCTCGCGCTCTCGGACAAGACGGTGGCGCTGGAACGTGGCCGCGTCATCCACGACGGGCCCTCGGCGGCGCTCCGGGACGATCTCGGGCTTCGCCGTAAGGTGCTGTGGCTGTGAGGAACGACGAGGAAAAAGTATGAACACCGTCGCCATCTTGGGATCGGGCCTGATCGGCCGGGCCTGGGCCGTCGTCTTCGCCCGCGGGGGCTGGAACGTCCGCCTCACCGACACGCATCCGGAGACGCTGGCCGCCGCCCCGCGCCTCATCCGGGCAGGCCTCGACGCGCTCGCCGAGCATGGGCTCGTCCCCGATCCGGCCGGCGCGGCGGCACGCGTGAGCGTCTCGGCGTCGTTGGAGGAGGCCGTGGCCGGCGTCGACCTCGTCCAGGAGAACGGCCCCGAGACCGTGGAGGCGAAGCGCGCGCTCTTTCGTGACCTTGACCGCCTCGCGCCACCGGCCGCGATCCTCGCCTCCTCGACCTCGGCGATCGTCGCCTCGCTCTTCACCGAGGATCTGCCCGGCCGGGCCCGCTGCCTCGTCGCGCATCCCGTGAACCCGCCGCACCTGGTGCCGATCGTCGAACTCTGCGGCGCGCCCTGGACGTCGCCGGAGACGGTCGCGCGGGCACGGGCGATCTACGAGGCGGTCGATCAGGTGCCGATCACCGTGCATCGCGAGGTCGAAGGCTTCGTGCTGAACCGCCTTCAGGGCGCCCTTCTGGCCGAGGCCTTCCGGCTCGTCGGAGACGGCGTGGTCTCGCCGCAGGATCTCGACAAAACGATCGCCGACGGGCTCGGGCTGCGCTGGTCCTTCCTCGGGCCTTTCGCGACAATCGAGCTGAACGCGCCGGGCGGTATCGCCGATTACTGCGCGCGCTACACGGGCTTCTACAAACGCCTCGCGGCCGAGCCGGCGGGCCCCGAGGTGTATGATGCCGGCACCACCGCGCGTATCCTGGCGGCCTGGGGCGAGAGCCCGGGCCGGGAGGAGCTTGTCCGCAAGACCGCGTCCCGGGACCGCCGCCTCGCCGCCCTGAAGGCGCATAAGCGGGAGCAAGAGACGTGACTGCGATCGTCAACTCAACCCGCGTCATGCTGAGGAGCGCCGCAAGGCGGCGCGTCTCGAAGCACGCACGACGGGTGGAACAGATGCCCTTTCATCTCCCGCTCGGGCGGGGATCGCTGCAATCGGCGCGAGTGCTTCGAGACGCAGGCTTCGCCTGCTCCTCAGCATGACGCCGTGGGTGGATTGATTTGGAGGAAATGACCATGGCCAGCCGCAAAGTCATCATCACCTGCGCCGTCACCGGCGCGATCCATACGCCGACGATGTCGCCCTACCTGCCGATCACGCCGTCCGAGATCGCGGAAGCCGCCATCGGGGCGGCCGAGGCCGGGGCCGCGATCGTGCATCTGCATGCCCGCAACCCGGAAACGGGACAGCCCGATCAGCGGCCCGAGGCCTTCGCGCCGTTCCTGCAGGTCATCAAGCAGCGCTCGGATTGCGTGATCAACATCACGACCGGCGGCGCGCCGACCATGCTGGTCCAGGAGCGGGTCGGGCCGGCCGCGCATTTCAAGCCGGAGGTCGCCTCGCTCAACATGGGCTCGATGAATTTCGGGCTCTACCCGATGCTGGCCCGGTTCAAGGAGTTCAAGCACGAGTGGGAGCGGCCCTATCTCGAGGGTTCGAAGGACCGCATCTTCCGAAACACCTTTGCTGATATCGAGTATATCCTGACGACCTGCGCCGAGAACGGCACCCGCTTCGAGATCGAGTGCTACGACATCGGCCACCTCTACACGCTGTCGCATTTCGTCGAGCGCGGCCTGATCAAGCCGCCGCTCTTCGTGCAGAGCGTGTTCGGTCTTCTCGGCGGAATCGGGCCGCATCCGGAGGACGTGGCGCATATGAAGCGCACCGCCGACCGCCTGTTCGGCGACCAGTATCGCTGGTCGGTGCTGGGGGCTGGCCGCAACCAGCTCCCGATCGCCGCGATGTCGGCCGCGATGGGCGGCAACGTCCGGGTCGGGCTCGAGGATTCGCTTTGGATCGGCCCCGGCACGCTTGCGAAGTCGAATGCCGAGCAGGTGCGACTCGCCCGCCAGATCATCGAGGGGCTCGGACTCGAGATCGCTTCGCCGGACGAAGCGCGCGAGGCGCTGGAATTGAAGGGCGGCGACCGGGTGAATTTCTAGCTCACCCCTCTCCCCCGCTCACACCGGCGAAAGCCGGTGCCCAGGGTGGGGTGGATCCCGGCTTGCGCCGGGATGAGCGGGTCTGGTGCTGGAGGCCCATCAGGCCACCGCCCCCGTGATGCCGGCCGAGGCGCCGGCGCCGTCCTGGGTCGCCATGCCCTCGCGCCGGAACGGCAGGATGTCCCGGATGCTGATCACGCCGATGACGCCGTGTGGCTCCATGACGGGGACATGACGGATGTGATGGGTGTCCATCAGCTCGAAGACCTGGTCGAGATCGTCTCCGCATCGGCACGAGATGATGTTCTTCGACATCAGCTTCGACACCGGCATGGCAAGCGCGGCCGCGCCGTGATCGGCGATCGCCCGCAGCACGTCGCGTTCGGAGAACATTCCGACCGGGGTGTTGCCCTCGGTGCGGACCACGTCCTTGACGACCAGCGCCCCGACATTCTCCCGCCTGAGGAGCCGGGCCGCCATCTCCACGCTCTCGTTCATCCGGATCATGATGATCCGGGTGCCCTTCCGGCGCATGATGTCCTCGACCTTCATGGCGTTCCTCCTCGTGCTATTATCCTCGTTGTCCGACTGGTCCCCTCAGGCGGGGATCAGCTCGGCCGCCTTTACTTGGGCGGCGCAGTATTTGAATTCGGGGATCTTGCCGAAGGGGTCGAGCTGCGGGTTCGTCAGCACATTCGCGGCCGCCTCGGCATAGGCGAAGGGAATGAAGATCAGGCCGGGCGGGATGGCGCCGTCGATGCGGGCCTTGAGCCGGATCGAGCCGCGCCGGGTCGAGACCTCGATGAAGGCGCCGGTCTGCGAGCCGAGACGCTCCATGTCCCGGGCCGAGACATAGGCCACGGCCTCCGGCTCGAGATCGTCCAGCACCTGCGAGCGGCGGGTCATCGAGCCCGTATGCCAATGTTCGAGCTGCCGGCCCGTCGTCAGCACGAAGGGGTATTCGGCGTCCGGCTCCTCGGCCGGCGAGATCAGCGTCGCGGGCACGAAGCGGGCCCGGCCGGTCTTGGTCGGGAAGCCGTTGTCGAAAACGATGTCGTGGCCGGGCTCGTTCGGACCGTCGACCGGATAGGTGACCGAGTTCTCGCGCTCGACCCGGTCCCAGGTGATGTTGGCGAGCGACGGCATGACGGAGACCATCTCCGTGAACACCTCGCTGACATGGCCGTAGGTCCAGCCGCAGCCGAGCCGGTTCGCGAGGTCGATGATGAGGTCGAGATCCTGCCGGGCCTGTCCGGGGAGCGGCAAAGCGGCCCGCCCCATCTGGACCTGCCGGTTCGTGTTCGAGACCGTGCCGTCCTTCTCGGGCCAGGCCGAGGCCGGCAGGACGACGTCGGCGTATTTCGCGGTCTCGGTGAGGAAGATGTCCTGCACGACGAGATGGTCGAGCTTGGCCAAAGCCGCGCGGGCATGCTGGACGTCGGGGTCCGACATCGCGGGGTTCTCACCCATGATGTACATGCCGCGGATCTGGTCGGCATGGACCGCGTCCATGATCTCGACGACGGTGAGACCCCGCTTCGGATCGAGTTTCGTGCCCCACATCTCCTCGTAGCCGGCCCGGATCTCGGGATCCTCGACCGACTTGTAGTCGGGGAAGAACATCGGGATCAGCCCGGCATCGGATGCGCCCTGGACGTTGTTCTGGCCGCGGAGCGGGTGGAGGCCGGTGCCGGGCCGGCCGATTTGGCCGGTGGAGAGCGCGAGCGCGATTAGGCACCGCGTGTTGTCGGTGCCGTGAATGTGCTGCGAAATGCCCATCCCCCAGAAGATGATCGCCGATTCCGCCCGGGCGTAGAGCCGCGCCACCTCGCGCAGGGTCTGGGCCGGGATGCCGCAGATCTTTTCCATCTCCTCGGGCGGGTAGTTTTTCACATTCTCGACGAGCTTGTCGAAATCGTCCGCATTCGCCTGGACGTATTGCTCGTCGTAGAGCTTCTCCTGGATGATCGTGTGCAGCATCGCGTTCAGCATCGAGACGTCGCGTCCCGGCCGGAACTGCAGCATGTGGGTCGCGAAGCGCTTCAGGGCCTGGCCGCGCGGGTCCATGACGACGAGCTTAGCGCCGCGTTCGACCGCATTCTTGAAGAAGGTCGCGGCGACCGGATGGTTCTCGGTCGGATTCGCGCCGATGACGACGATGACCTCGGCATCCTTGGCGGCCATGAACGGAGCCGAGACCGCGCCGGAGCCGACACCTTCCAGCAGGCCCGCGACCGATGAGGCGTGGCAGAGCCGGGTGCAATGGTCGACATTGTTGGTGCCGAACCCCATCCGGACGAGCTTCTGGAAGAGGTAGGCTTCCTCGTTCGAGCCCTTGGCCGAGCCGAACCCGGCGAGCGCGCCACCGCCATGGGTGTCGCGGATGCGAGCGAGTCCGCCGGCGGCCCGCTCCATCGCCTCGTCCCAGGTCGCCTCGCGGAAATGCGTCAGCGGGTTCATGGGATCGATGTCGGTGTCGTGTTTCGAGACGCCGTCCTTCCGAATCAGCGGCACGGTCAGCCGGTCGGCATGGTGGATATAGTCGAAGCCGAAGCGGCCTTTCACGCACAGGCGGTTCTGGTTCGAGGGACCGTCGCGGCCCTGCACCGCGACGATCTTGTCGTCCTTCACCTCGTAGGTGAGCTGGCAGCCGACGCCGCAATAGGGGCAGATGCTGTCGACGGTGCGGTCCGGCGCATTGGCGAAGGCGCCCGTCTCGGCATCGACGTGGCTCTTCTCCATCAGGGCGCCCGTCGGGCAGGCCTGGACGCACTCGCCGCAGGCGACGCAGGTGGAGCCACCCATCGGGTCGTCGAAATCGAACACGATCTTCTCGAGCGATCCCCGGAGCGCCATGCCGATCACGTCGTTGACCTGCACCTCGCGGCAGGCCCGGACGCAGAGGTTGCAATGGATGCAGGCGTCGAGCTGCACGGCCATGGCCGGGTGGCTGAAATCCGCGGCCTTGTTCGGGCGGTCGACGGCCGGGAAGCGGCTCGTCGTGACCTCGATCCGGTTGGCCCAGGTCCAGAAGGCCGAGGCCGGATCATGCGCCGTCTCGCGTGCGGGCTGGTCGGCGACGAGGAGCTCGAAGACGAGCTCGCGCGACGTCCGCGCCCGCTCCGAGGTCGTCGTCACCTTCATGCCCGGGGAGGGGCGGCGGATGCAGGACGCCGCGAGCGCGCGCTCGCCCTCGACCTCGACAACGCAGCCGCGGCAATTGCCGTCCGGCCGGTAGCCGGGTTTCGGCGAATGGCAGAGATGCGGGATGTCGGTCCCGAGCCGGGATGCGACCTGCCAGATCGTCTCGCCCAGCTGGGCTTCGACCTCCAGGCCGTCGAGGAGGAACCTGGTGCTGCCGCCGAGGGTGATGCCGTCGGACATCGTCGCGATCTTTCGGTTCAGTACCGCGCCGGCTTGCCCGGATCGGGCGCCTGCTCGGCGGGAGATACGGGGCTCGAGACGAAGATCTCGGAGCGGAAATGCTTCATGACCTGCTTGACCGGGTTCATGGCCGCCTGGCCGAGCCCGCAGATGGAGGCGTCGGTCATGACCTTGGTGAGGTCGTTCAAGAGCGTCTCGTTCCAGTCAGGCCGGCGCATCAGCGTCACGGCCTTTTCGGTGCCGATGCGGCAGGGGGTGCATTGCCCGCAGCTCTCGTCTTCGAAGAACAGGAGCAGGTTCAACGCGACGTCGCGCATATCATCCTGGTCCGACAGGACCACGACGGCGGCCGAACCGATGAAGCAGCCATGCTCCTCGAGCGTGCCGAAATCGAGCGGGATATCGTCCATCGCGGCCGGCAGGATGCCACCCGAAGCACCGCCCGGCAGGTAGGCCTTGAAGCCGTGGCCCTGGGCCATGCCACCGCAATATTCGTCGATCAGCTCGCGCACGGTGATCCCCGCCGGAGCGAGCTTCACGCCCGGCTCGCGGACGCGGCCCGAGACCGAGAAGCTGCGCAGACCCTTGCGGCCGTTCCGGCCATGCGCCGCAAAGGCGGATTCACCCTTCTCGACGATGTCCCGCACCCAGAACAAGGTCTCCACATTGTTGATGAGGGTCGGTTGGCCGAAGAGCCCGACCTGACTCGGGAAGGGCGGCTTGTGCCGGGGCAGGCCGCGCTTGCCCTCGATCGACTCTAGCATCGCGGATTCCTCGCCGCAGATATAGGCGCCGGCGCCGCGCCGCATCTCGATCTTCACGTGCCGGTCGAGGCCGGCGGCCGCGAGTTTCGGGATCTCGCGCTCCAGCAGCGCGCGGATCTCGGGATACTCGTCGCGAAGGTAGATGTAGACGGTCGCGGCCTCGACCGCCCATGCCCCGATCAGCATGCCCTCGAGGAAGCGATGCGGGTCCCGCTCGAGATAATGGCGGTCCTTGAAGGTGCCGGGCTCGCCCTCGTCGGCATTGACCGCCATCAGCCGCGGTCCCGGCTCAGCCCTGACGAAGCGCCACTTGCGGCCGGTCGGGAAGCCTGCGCCACCGAGGCCCCGGAGGCTCGAATCCTCGAGCGCCTTCAGAATGTCCTCTACGGGGCGAACGCCGCGCACGCATTCTTCCAGCAGGCGATAGCCGCCCTCGGCCCGGTAGCGTTCGAAATCGATCGTGTCGTCCGGGATGACCGGATGGGTGTGGCCGGTCTCGATCGCCTCCGTGACGCTGCCGACCGAGGCATGTTCGTGCAACGCATGCCCGATCGCGACCGCGGGGGCATGGTGACAAGCCCCCATGCAGGGCGCCCGCACCACGCGGACGTCCTGCCCGAGCGACGCTTTCAGGCCTTCCAGGAGGGAATCGGCGCCCATCAGTGCACAGGTGAGGCTGTCGCAGACTCGGACCGTCAGAGGCGGCGGCACGGCCTCGCCGTCCATGACGATGTCGAAATGGGCATAGAAGGAGGCCACCTCGTAGACCTCGACCAACGCAAGCTTCATCACGAAGGCGAGCGCCGCGAGATGGCGGGCATGGAGGCAGCCGAAGCGGTCCTGGAGCAGGTGAAGGTGCTCGATGAGGAGATCGGCCCGGAGAGGGCGGTCCCCGAGGAGCGCCTCGACCTCGCCCAGGGACGCGGGCTCGACCTGCCGACCCTTCGGCGTGTCGCGGGAGCGCTTGCGACCCGAGCCCGGATGGATGCTTCGCGCCTGCGGCTGAGGCACGCCGGCTTGTCCGACCAGGGGTTCGTGAAGGTTCATGCTCGATCCTGGCCGTCGGGCCGACGGGACATTGTCTTTGGTCTCATTCGCAGAGGCGAGATGGGCGCGTCAGTCGGCAGAACGGCGCAGTCCCCCTGGGCAGCTAGGTCCGGAACCTCGCCTCGGCAGGGTTCCGGACGTGATCACACTCAGAGCAGGCCGGCGCCGCGGGCCCATTTGTACTTGGCACCCAAGACCTCGACCGGCAGCTCGGTCGAATAGGCATAGGCCGGGATGCCGTGGTCGTAGAGATATTGCGACGCCTCCTCGACCTCGACGTCGCCCGCGAGCGAGGCCACGACGGGCTTCACCTTGCCCTTGGCCTTCATCTCCTCGACGACCTCGACCATGAGCTTGGCGAAGACCATCGGCGGGGTTACGATCGTGTGCCAATAGCCGAGGATGAGGGCGTGGATGCGGTCGTCCTCGAGACCGAGCTTCACGGTGTTCTGGTAGGTCTTCGGCGGCTCGCCGCCGGTGATGTCGACCGGATTGCCGGAGGCGCCGAAGGGCGGGATGAACTTCTTGAAGG